>NZ_JBJDRL010000041.1:0-35268 GCF_044987475.1 Microbacterium sp. ZW CA_36 | reverse complement strand
ATCGGCGCCCGCACCGCCGCCGCTGTCGCCGGCGGTGCGGGCGCCGATGGCCCAGACGAGACCATCGGGGGAGTCGCCGCGGAGGCCCGTCGCACCAGCCAGCGCGGCCAGTGCCGAGACCGCGTCGAACACGGGAAGTGTGGTTCCGTCGGACATGCGGACGCCGCGCGGCCCCCACTCCTCGAAGTAGGCGAGCGTGGCGACACCGGGCACGGCGAGGGCGGCGGCGCTGGCGACGGTCCAGGCAGCGAGCTGCGGTGCCGACTGTCGCGGATCGACCGCGTCGATCAATGCGGAGCCGTAGCCGTCGCGCAGGTCGTCGTGCGCGGGCATCGGCGGGGGAGTCGTCGCCACATCGTTGAAGTGCGGACGCAGCGAGATCGGGCCGATGTGCACCGGGAGTCCTGCGGCGATGCTCACACCCTGCGTGGCGACGATCCGCTGCATCGGCAGTGCCTCGACCAGCTGCTCGGTGCTGAGGCTGTGGAACAGAGGCGTGCTGCTGAACACGATGCCGGCGAGCCCCCGCGGCAGGCGATGGTGCTCGCGGTTGAGCTCCGTGAAGTGCGAGCGCACTCCGCCCACGACGGCGACGTCGAGACCCGCCTCGGTCAGCGCGTGACGCAGCCGGGCGATCGCGTCGAGGTCGGAGACATGGCGCGCCGGTCCAGTAGGCGGGAACGCGGTGACACGCGCGATCGAGAGGCCGCGGAGCGCGTCCACGGCCTCGTCGATGCTCGCGGGACCGGCGTCGTCGAGCACGAATCGCACGTCGAGCGCAGGAGGGCGCGCTTCGTCTCGCTGGCGCTCGCTCAGTGGCCGGAGATTGGGGGTGTTGGCGGGTGCTTCGTCCTGCTGGCGCTCGCTGCCTGACTCGGGATGCCGGCCTGCCGCGCGGTCCAGGGCCGCGCGCCAGTTGCGGGTCGCGAGGTCGAGCTCGACGAGCACGGTCGCCGGCCAGGCGCCGCCGTCCGCCGGCCACCGGTCCGCCGGGGCCGGGTCGGGTGCCGTCGAGGCCGAGACGCCGATCGCCGGGAGCGGAGGCCCCTCCTCGAGCCGGATGCGCGCCACGGGATCCGGCTCGGCGGCCGCGGAGATGCCCGACACCGCGATGTCGATCGACTGCACGACCCTCTCGCCGGCGGCGAGCGTGTAGGGGAAGGGGAGCGCGAGCGGGCGGCTGTACGTCTTGTACGAGGCATCCGTCCAGTTGCGCTGGTCCTCCATCTCGAAGACGTCGCCGGTGAAGCGCACGTCGACCTCGAGCCCCTGGTGCGACCACGACAGGCCCGCGATGTCGAGAGCCGGCTGGTGCGGGCTGATGCGCTCGGGGAACCGCGAGTGCGCGACCGCGCCGTCGGAGTGCCGGACGTGCAGTGCCGCGCCCGCCAGTGCGGGCAGGTGCAGCACGACGAGGCCGGTGCGATTGGTCGCGAACTCGGTCTGCGACTCAAGGTCGGTGAGCACCCGCAGGCGCCCGGGCCCCCGCACCTCGGCCCGGACGATCCCGCTCAGGTCCGCGTCGAGGTCTGTCGAGTGCACGTGCAGCGTCAGCGCGAGGCCGGATGCGGCGACGCGGTCGACGATCAGCCCCGCCGTGTCCCAGTTGCGGTCGCGCACCACGGCGCGCACCGACCGCAGCACGACGTGCCCGTCGTACGCGATGTCGGCGAACTCGTCGTCGCGCAGCTCGAGCGACCACGGTCCGCTCCGCCACGCGGTCGCCGGCTTTCCGTCCCACTCGTCGCCCATGCGCTCCATCCTCGTCTTCGCTGCGGTCTGCCGCTGCTCCGCTGTCGCAATTGGTGCGCCGCGGCCACCGTTTTGTGACAGCGGAGCGGCCCGCACGCGCCGGGCTCGAAGCGGCCTGCGGGCGCCTGACTCGCGCGTGCAGTGCTCCGCGCCGGTCGCGCGTGGCCTCAGATCGTCATGCCGCCGTCGACGGCGAACAGCGCGCCCGTGGCGAACGCGGCGTCGTCCGACGCGAGGAACACCATGATCCCCTCGACATCGGCCGGCGCTCCGGCACGGCCCATCGGGATGCGGCCGATGATCGCCGACCGTGCCTCCGGGTCGCTCGTGATGGTGGTGACGAGCGAGGTCTCGGTATAGGCCGGGACGACGGTGTTGACCCGGATGCCGCGATCGGCGTAGGCCGCTGCGACCGTCCGTCCGAGGCCGTGGATGCCTGCCTTCGATGCGCTGTACGCCGTGAAGTCCCGACCCTCGCCGTTGATCCCGGTCGGGCTTCCGGTGAGGATGATCGAACCTCCTCCGGTCTCCAGCATCGAGCGGACGGCGTGCTTGACGGTGAGGAAGGTGCCGGTCAGGTTGATGTCGATCGTGCGCTTCCACACGTCGAGATCGAGGTCGGCCGCCGCCGCGTCCTGCCCGAACAGCTGCACGCCGGCGTTGGCGACGACGACGTCGGGCGCCCAGCCCTCGGCGCCGAGCAGCCCGAAGGCGGCTTCGACCGACGCTTCGTCGGAGATGTCCATGACAGCGGCGCGGGCGGCGGGCCCGATCGCATCCGCCGTCGCGCTCGCGGCCGCGGCATCCCGGTCGGCGATGATGACGCGCGCACCCTCGCGGGCGAACCGCTCCGCGACGGCACGGCCGATGCCGGTGCCCGAACCGGTGACGAGCGCGGTCTTGCGTTCGAGTCTGGTCATCGTCGTCCTCAGTGCTCGATGTGGTCGAGGTGCAGCATCCGCGCGAGGTTCTTGTCGAGCTCGTCGTCGCGGAAGATCTTCTTCCAATCCTCCTTGATGATGCTCTCGCGGCCGTAGTCCATCGCGATGAGGCACGCGTCCGAGAACGGGTTGTCGCCGCGCAGCCCGTTGGCGAGGGCGACCTGGGTGTGGCCGTACAGGATGCTGCGCGCCGCCGCCTCGGGAACGCCCATCGTGTTCACGGCCTCCTGCAGCGCCTCGTTGAGGAGTGCGCCGATCATGCACGCGACGGTCTCGACGAGGGTCGGCTCGAGTTGCGCGAGCTGCTTGATGGTGACCCAGTGCACGTCGATCACGGGCGCGTAGATGGCGCGGACGGTCGCCTCGACGATCGCCTGCTTCTCGGGGTCGTCGGACTCGATCGCGGCGATCGCGTCCTGCGGGGCGGCGATGCCGCCGAAGGTGTCGGCCCACTCCTCCGGCGTCTGGCGCTGCAGGAAGATCGACGGGTGGCAGGGGTGCGCCACGGCCTGGATGACGTCCTCGCGGGTGGTCAGCAGCCCGGCATACGCCGCTGCGGGGTCGAGGGTCAGCACGATCGCGCCGGCCCTCAGCTGCGGCACGAGGTCGGCGGTGACGGGTCCGAGCGCGAGGTCGGGCACCGCCAGCACGACGATGTCGGCGTCGGCGACGGCGGTGGCGGCATCCGTCAGCTCGCGGCCCGCATCGATGGTGCGCTGCCGGCCGGCGGGCGAGTTCTCGACGTACGCGACCTGGTGGGAGGTCCTGACGAGATTGTCGGACACGCGCATGCCCATCTTCCCGCCGGCGCCGACGACGGCGATCTTGTACGTCTCGGTCGAGGTGGTGCTCATGTCGTGCTCCTCAGATATTCGATGGTTCGGCGGGTCCATTCCCGCTCGGTGCGGATGGTCGTCTCGGCGTCTCCCTGCCAGGAGAGCCAGTGCTCGACGATCTCGTTGACCCCGCGTTCGCGGGGACGGACGGTCTCGAGCAGGTGCGGGTAGTCGTGCAGCCCTTCGCCCATCGGCGCCCCGCCGTAGGTGAAGCCGACCCAGCCGGGCTGGCGGGCGAAGGCGAAGTCCTTGACATGCACGTTCTTCACGTGGGGCGCGGTGGCCCCGACGCAGTCGCGCGGCAGCTCGAGCCGGGCGACGACGTTCGCCGGGTCGAGGCAGATGCCGAGGCGCGGGCTGCCGATGCGCGCCACCAGGCCGACCAGGTCGGCGGTCGCGAGCTGCTCGTACGTCTCGAGGGCGAGGTCGACCCCGGCCCCCTCGTACGCCAGCAGCGCGGCGCGCAGCCATTCCTCGGCCTGCGCGAGCGTGGGCCGGGTGTCGGGCGAGTACAGCATGCTGCGGACGAGCCGGGCATCGAAGACTCCGGCCAGGTCGAGGAAGCGCGCCAGCCGGTCGGGCTCGATGCCCTTCGTGCCGAGTTCGATCACGATGCCCAGGTCGCGGGCGGCGGCTGCGGCATCCGTCAGCTCCACGTCGCTCATCGACTCGAGCGGCGCGTAGTCGCAGATCTGGAACAGCGCGACGCCGAGTTTCTTGGTCGCCTCGAACGCGCCGACGAGCGAGAGCGGCTCGGGCACCTGGTCGGAGTGCTGCCAGAAGAAGGCGTACGTGCCGAGGCCGATCATGCGCTCGCCCCCGGCGAATCTCCGCGAGACCCCAGCGGGGGGACGAGACCGTGGGGTTCTCCCACGGTCTCGTCCACCCGCTGGGGTCTCGCCGAATCGGACGGTGCGACGCCGGTGCGACGGGCAGCCAGGACGCCGGCCTCGTCGAGCACCGCGAACAGGGCGTCGGGGTCGTGGGCGAAGCGGCCGAGGAACAGGCCGTCGACGCTCTCGCCCAGACGGGTGAGCAGGCCCGGGCCCGCCGATCCGCCGTAGATGACGACGCTGCCGGCGCGCGCCGGATCGGCGTCGAGCGCGCCGCGGAGGGCACGGGTCACGGTGGCGATGTGCTCGTCGGGAGCGGGCTCGGCCGCGCCGATGGCCCACACCGGCTCGTAGGCGACGATGACGGGCCCGGCCGGCACCCCTTCGAGGTCGGCGGCGAGCTGCTCGACGTTCGCCAGCGCGGCGGCGGGGCCGCCGAGATGCTCGGCCTCACCGATGCAGAGCACCGGGGTGATGCCGTGCGTGAGCGCGGCGGCGGCTTTGGCGGCGGTCACGGTGTCGGTCTCGTCGAAGAGGCGGCGGCGCTCGGCGTGCCCGATCTCGGCGACCGCGACACCGACCTCGGCGAGTTCGGCGGCGGTGACCTCGCCGGTGTAGGCGCCCGGCGGGAACTCCGAGACGTCCTGCGCGCCGATCAGCACCGGGGTGCCGGCGAACGCCTCGAGCGCCGCGGGGATCTGCAGGTACGTCGGGATGACGAAGAACCGCACGTCGCCGCCGGCCACGGCGGGGTGCGCGGCCGCGCGGCGCGCCACGTCGGCGAACCAGGCGCGCGCCCGCTCATGCCCGAAGTACGTCTTCAGGCTCACCCCGACCGTGACCTGCGCAGGCATCAGCAGGAGCCCGTGTTCTCGAACTCGTCGATGACGGCGACCTTGTCGGCCGAGGCCGACGTGGTGTCGAAGCGGTAGGTCAGCCATTCGCGCACGAGGCGCCGGGCGAGCTCGACGCCCACCACGCGCTGGCCCATGGTGAGCACCTGGGCGTTGTTGGAGAGCACGCCGCGCTCGACCGAGTACGAGTCGTGCGCGGTGACGGCGCGGATGCCGGGCACCTTGTTCGCCGCGATCGCGACGCCGAGGCCCGTGCCGCAGATGAGCAGAGCGCGGTCCGCGGTGCCGGCGGCGACCTGCTGGGCCGCCTCGATCGCGACCTTGGGGTACGGGGTGTGGCCGTCCGCGTCCACGCCGACGTCGATGACGGAGGCGACCCCGGGGTTCTGCTCGAGATCCCTCTTGAGGATCTCCTTGTAGTCGAAGCCGGCATCGTCGGCGCCGATCACGATGCGCAGGGGCTGGGCGGTCTCAGGCTGTGCCATGAGCGTTCTCCTTCATTGAGGTCTCGGTCGCGACGGTGTCGGCGGCGAGTGTTTCTCCGATGGCCGTCACGATGAGCGCGAGCGAGATCGCGCCGGGATCGGGCGTGCCCACGCTGTTCTGACCGTGCGTGCGGGCGCGACCCATGCGGGGGAGCAGGTCGGCGGTCGCGCCGGCGGCCCGCGTGGCGGCATCCGCTGCCGTCCGCCACGCGTCGGTCAGCTGCGCGCCCGCGTCGACGGCCTGGGTCAGTGTCGAGGTGAAGGGCACGAGCGCGTCGACGAGCGTCTTGTCGCCGACCTCGGCCTTGCCGTAGTCGGTGACGCCTCGTGATCCGGCGGCGACGCCCGCAGCCACGGCTGCCGCGTCGGGGCGGCCTTCGTCGCCCAGCTTCGCGGCGATCGCGTTCAGGATGACGCCCCACAGCGCGCCGGACGTACCGCCGGCCTTGTCGGCCCACGCGTCGGCGGCCCGCGCGAGCGTGGTGCGGGCGCCGGCTCCGGCATCCACTGCGGTCTCCGCAGCGGCGAGCGCGGCGTGCGAACCGCGCTGCATGCCGATGCCGTGGTCGCCGTCGCCGGCGATCGCATCGAGCCGGCCGAGCTCATCGACGTGGGCGTCGACGGTCTCTGCGATCGCGCGCACGGCGGCGAGCACCGTTCCGGCGGCGGCACGGGATGCCTCGTCGCCGGGTTCGATGACATCGGCGACGTCGGCCGCGGCCGTCGCGTCGGACCGCTCCTGCGGAGCGACCGAGCCGCGCCGGTAGGCCGGGGTGTCGACCGCGGTCTCCCACAGCGATTCCAGCGCGTCGTCGAGCCAGAACAGCGTCAGCGACGTGCCGGCCATGTCGAAGCTCGTGCAGTACTCGCCCACGTGAGGGTCGACGACGTCGATGCCGGCATCCGTCAGCAGCTGGGCGATGCGCCGGTAGACGACGAACATCTCCTCGTACTTCAGCGAGCCCAGGCCGTTCAGGATGGGGACGACGCGGGCCCCCCGGACCGCGTCGACCCCATCCGGCACCTCGGTGAGGAGCTTCTCGACGAGCAGTTCCGCCAGGCCGTCGGCCGTGGGGATGCCTGTCTCGTCGATGCCCGGCTCGCCGTGGATGCCGAGCCCGATCGCCATCCGGCCCTCGGGAACGCTGAACAGGGGGTCGTCGGCGCCGGGCAGCGTGCAGCCGGTGAACGCGACGCCGAACGACCGCGTGCGCTCGTTCGCGTGCTGCGCGAGCCGCGTGACCTCGGCGAGGTCGGCGCCGGCGGCCGCGGCCGCCCCCGCGATGCGGAACACGGTGAGGTCGCCGGCGATCCCGCGGCGCTTGTGCTTCTCGTCGGGCGTGGCGCTGAAGATGTCGTCGGTCACCGTGACGGTCTCGCACGCGATGCCCTCGGCGCGCAGGCGCTCCTGGGCCGCGTCGAAGTTGAGCACGTCTCCGGCGTAGTTGCCGTAGGTGAAGAACACGCCGCCGCCGTTGTCGGCGGCCTTCGCCACCGTGTGCACCTGCTGCGTCGACGGCGATGCGAAGAGATTGCCCATCGCGGCACCGTGCGCGAGTCCCGGGCCGACGAGCCCGCCGAACGCGGGGTAGTGGCCCGAGCCCCCACCGATCACGACGGCGACCTGCCCGGCCGGCGACGTCGTGCTGCGCACCACGCCGCCCGGGACGCGCCGGACGTATCGCGCGTTGGCCGCGACGAAGCCGTCGATCATCTCGTCGGCGAAGTCGGCGGGCTCGTTCCACAGGCGCGTCATCGGGCGTCGCCCTTCGGGTCGGCCGCGGCCCGCAGGGCGTCCGCGTCGACGGTGGGCGCGTCGGCATCCGACTCGTCGACCGTGACCGGGCTGATGCGGTTGCTGCGGGCGAGCAGCACCATGAGCACGGCCGACACCAGCATGACGAAGCCGACGATGAACATCGGCACCTCGTATCCGCCGGTCCAGTCGTGCACGGCGCCGGTGACGAACGGCGCGGAGAACCCGGCCAGGTTGCCGATCGTGTTGATCAGCGCAACGCCCGCGGCGGCCGCCGCTCCGGTGAGGAAGCGGGTGGGCAGCGTCCAGAAGTTCGGGAGGGCGGCGAAGATCGCGCACGCCGTGACGGTGATGACCGCGATGGTCGCGGCGGGCGAGCCGGCGAACAGGGCGAGGGGGATGCTGATGGCGCCGGCGATCGCCGGACCCGCGATGTGCCAGGTCTTCAGGCCCCGCTTGGACGCGTCGCGCGACCAGAAGTACATGACGATCGCGGCCGGCAGGTACGGGATCGCGGTGATGAGGCCCTTCTGGAACACGTCGTACGTCTGCCCGGTCTGCGCCTGGAACCCCTCGATGATCGTCGGGAGGAAGAAGGCGAGTGCGTAGAGGCCGTAGATGAAGCCGAAGTAGATGAACGAGAGCACCCACACGCGGCCGCTCTTGAACGCGAAGCGCGCCGAGACGTGGCCGTGCTCCTTCTTCTGGGTGGCCGCCTTCTCGCGGTCGAGCGCGTCGGTGAGCCACACCTGCTCGTCGCGGGTGAGCCACTTCGCGTCGGCCGGCTTGTCCTTGAGGTAGAACCACGCGACGATGCCGACGATGATCGCGGGGATCGCGACGCCGAAGAACATGAACCGCCAGCCCTCGAGGCCGAAGAACACCTCGTGCTGCTGGATGAGCCAGCCGGCGAGCGGGGCGCCGATCACGGTGGTGAGGGGCTGCGCCAGGTAGAAGAGCATGAGGATGCGGCCGCGGTACTGCGCGGGCACCCAGAGGCTGAGGAAGAGGATCGCCCCGGGGAAGAACCCGGCCTCGGCGACACCGAGCAGGAAGCGCAGCACGACGAGCTGCTCGAAGTTCTGCACCCAGGTGAACAGCAACGCGACGATGCCCCAGCTGACCATGATGCGCGAGAGCCAGCGCCGTGCGCCGAACTTGTGCAGTGCCAGGTTGGAGGGCACCTCGAGCAGGATGTAGCCGATGAAGAAGACGCCGGACGCGAACCCGAATTGAGCGGCGCTGAGGGCGAGGTCCTCGTTCATGCCGTTGGGGGCTGCGAAGCCGATCGCGGTGCGGTCGAGGTAGTTGATGAAGAACATCAGCGCCACGAACGGCACGAGGCGCGTCGACACCTTTCGGATCGCGGAGCGCGCGACGGGCGGCGCGTCGGCGACGGTCTGGTTCTGGTCCACGGTGACTCCTGCTCATCGACGGTGATCGAGGTGATTTCCCGCACCATTGTGACAAACCGGTTGACCAATTGCAAGCCGATGTCGGATGCCGCGCCTCAGCCGTTCCGAGCGCGCGCGGCGTCCGCGATCTCGATATCGAGCGTCTCGCCGCCGGGGCTCGCGGCACGGATCCGCAGCTCGACATCGGCGAAGCGCTGGGTCCACACGTCGGCCGGACCGGCGTGAGCGGCGATCGCCTCCTGCGCGTCGGGATCGTCGAAGCTCTCGTACACGGTCCACCTTCCGCGACCGACGCGCTCCGTCCGCCTGCGCTCGCCGTCGCACAGCCACGCGGCGACGAGCACCGTCGCGCCCGCCTCGGCGCGCACGCGCAGCGCGTCCAGCGTCGTGCCGGGAAGGCGGCTGCCGGCGACGACGATCAGGCCGGCATCCGCGAGCTGGTCGGCGCGCACCTGCTCGTCGAAGACGAGCACGCTCCGCGTGGCCTGGAAGAGGCCGTGCAGCCGGGTCTGCGCGGTCGCGCCCACGTCGAGCGGGAAGCGCGATCGTTCGATCCCGTTGAGCTGATGACGCGGGAAGTCGTACCCCGGGATGTGCAGGCAGCTGCCGTGGTCGGGGAGCTGCCCGTGGCTGAGCGCGTGCCACGCCGCGAAGACGCTCCGCGCTGCGGCGGGCGCCGTCGCGTCGCGGTTGCCGAAGGGGCGCTCGCCGCGTCCGAAGTCGCTGTCGTCCGCGTGCACGAGCGCGATATCGGCGCGCGCATCGCGGTGGCTCCAGCGGAGCGGATGCCGCGGCACGAAGTCGCGCACGAACTCCCGCCACACCTCGCCGTGGGCGGTGCGCTCGAACGCCCCCGCGCCGCGATGGCGGACGAGCACGTCGATGTTCTCGACGAACAGCCGGGTGGGCGCGAACAGGTAGGCGAGCCGCAGGGCCGAGGCGAACTCGGCGGGGGAGTGGCCGGGAAAGCCCGGCGCGCGCGTGAGCCACGGCCCCACGTCGGGGCCCCACAGATCGGCGCAGATCCAGAGCTCGCGCTCGTACTGCCGCGCCGCACCGAGTGCGGTCCCGAGCTGCAGCGGCTGGAAGGACTCCTTCATGACCTTGGGTGCCGGCGTCATCCCGGCCCGCGCGAGGGTGTGGAACATCACCGGGAACACCTGCTCGGCGAGTACCGGGACGGCGGCGCCCCCGGCGTCGGCGACCGCGGCGTCGACATCCCGCACGATGTCGCGGACCGTGGTGTCGATCACGGCGATCGCGTCCTCGGCGCCGAGACCGTCGGTCTGCCCGAAGTGCGGCAGGTGCGCGTCCCTGCGGTACTGGTCGGCGTGGATCTGCAGGTGCTCGGGCTCGTCGTACAGCACGCCGGCCAGGCGGCCAGAGGCGGCGGCATCCCTCACCAGGTCTGCCGGCGGGTCGTAGCGGTTCGTGCCCTCGACGTAGGGGCCGTTGATGTTGCCGTACTCGTTGCCCAGCACGACGTCGATCCCGGCGGCGTCGAGGTCGCGCAGCAGCGCGGCGTGGTCGTGCACGGTCGGGATCACGTGGTGCACGTAGAAGTCGGCGCCCAGGTCCTGCAGCGCCGCGACGAACTCCCGGGGACTCGGCGCCGGATCCTGGGACGGGATGGGGATGCCTGTACCCGTGCGCATGATCGCGTCCGAGGCGTCGCCGGCCCAGGGGTCCTGGAAGCCGACGACCGGTCCCTGGATGCCGAGAGACGGCCGGGAAGCGGGCGGAGCGGGAAGAGGGGCGGGAAGCGGATCGGAACCGGACACGGGACTCCTCTGTGGTCGAGGGCAGGTGCGGGGCGGGCTCAACGTCCCGCCCCGCACGCCGGGCTACTGGCTGCTGACGACGACGTCCATCTCGGCGAAGAACTGCGCCACGGCGTCATCGACCGTCATCGTCCCGAAGTTCAGCTCCTCTCCGAGTTCGCGGAACTTCTCGTGCAGCGAGCCGTAGCCGACGATCGGCACCGGCGGTGCCGCGCCGAGACGATCGGCGATCGACGCCTCGTAGTCCGCGATGGTCTGGCTGAGCTCGTCGAGGTTCGCGGACTCGCGCGCCGTCTCCGACGCGGGGAGCCCTCGGTTGGTGCCGAAGATCTCGCCCGACTCGGGCGAGTTGATGAGGAAGTCGATCAGCGTCGCCGCCGCCGCGGGGTGCTCCGAGTTCGACGCGATCGAGTACATCTGCGACGCCTTGAGGTACAGATCCTTGCCGTCCTCCACAGAGAGCGGGGGAGCGATCAGCTGGATGTCGTATCCCTCGCCCAGATTCGCGAGGAAGCCGGCGCCGGTGTTGTCCCACGTCGCGTCGCTCGCGCTCAGCGCGCTGTCGAACGCCGTCAGCGGCTGCACCTCGGCGATGCGCTGCTGCGGGACCAGCTGGCCGGCGTCGCGCTGCGCGGAGACGGACTCCCAGAACTCCGCGAGCCGCTCCTCGTCGAAGCCGGGCGTGCCGTCCTCGTCGAACAGGTCGGCGCCCTCGGCGCGCAGCTGCAGCTCGAAGTTCTCGATGCGGCCGGTCGGGTCCACGCCGCCCCAGACGTCGACGCCCGCGGCCTTCCCGGCGTCGCTGACCTCGGCGATCCACTCGTAGTAGTCGTCCCACGTGCCGTCGGTGAAGGGCTCGACGCCGAGCTCGTCGAGCAGCGTCGTGTTGAGGAACATGCCCCACGAGTTCGTCGACAGGGGCACGGCGGTGGTGACGTCGTCGACGACCCCCGCCGACAGCACCTGCGGATCGATCGGGTCGGTCTGGATGATGGTGCCGAGGTAGGGCTCGAGGTCGAGCAGCGACCCGCTCTGCGAGTACTGCCGCAGGTACGCGAGGTCCATGGTCACGACATCGGGCAGCCCCGACCCGGCCGCCTCGATCTGCCGCTTCTCCCAGTAGTCCGTCGGCGCGAGGAAGATGATGTCGACGTCGATGTTGGGGTGCTGCTCCTCGAAGACCGCAATGGCCTCGTTGTACAGCTCGGCGCGCACGTCATTGCCCCAGAACGTGAAGGTGATCGAGACCTCCTCGTCGGGGTCGAGGGTCGGCTGCGTGCTGGTCGGGGCGCCCGAGGCGCATCCCGTCAATCCGACGAGGGCCGCCAGTGCCACCCCAGCCGTGCCCGCCATGAGCTTCCTGCTCCGGAACTTCATTGTGATCGCCTCTCGTCATCGAGCCTCAGGAAACGTTTTCTCACATGCCCGTGAGAAAGGCGACCAGCGTCGCCTGCCGACAGTCTGACAAACCGGTTGACCGAAAGCAATCCCGCGGATGCCGCGACTGCCGTAGGTTGTTCGCATGCCCGCCTATCCCGACGACCGCTCGGCCGAGATCACCGCCGCGCTCGGCGCGCTGCCCAGTGGCACGCCGGTGTCGGAGGTCGCGCGGCGGCTCATGGACCTGTTCACGAGCGGGGATCTCGAGGCCGGAACGCGGCTGCCGCCCGAACGCCAGCTCGCGTCCACGCTGGGCGTCGGCAGATCCGCGGTGCGCGAGGCTCTCGCAGCGCTGGAGATCCTCGGCATCGTGGACGTCCGCCCCGGCTCGGGGACGTACCTGCGCGGCACCGCCAGCGAGCTGCTGCCGCAGACGCTGCGGTGGGGTCTGCTCATCGGCAGCAAGAACACCGCCGAACTGCTCGAGCTGCGCTCGGGGCTCGAGATCTACGTCGCCCGGCTCGCTGCCGGGCGTGCGACGGCATCCGATCTGTCCTCGCTGTCGGGCTCGCTCGCCCGCATGCAGAGCGGCGTCAGCGACCTCAAGTCCTTCGCGCGCGCCGACCTCGACTTCCACAACGCGCTGGCCGCCGCCGCCGGCAACGACACGCTCATCGACCTGCTTCACGTCGTGCGGTCGCTCCTGCAGGTGTACGCCGATCGCGCGGTGCACGACGACGCCGAGGCGCGGATCGCGGTCGACGAGCACGGCGCCGTCTTCCGGGCGATCGAGGCGGGGGACGAGGATGCCGCCGCCTCGGCCATGGCGACGCACATGGCGACCGCATCGGAGCGTCTCGCCGCCGAATCCGCGCCCTGAGCCCCGTATCGAGCAGTGCCCGTATCGAGCAGTGAAGGAGGCGCGATGGCGCGCAACTGGGCGGGAACCTACGAGTACTCCGCGCCGCGGATCGTCGACGCGACATCGGTGGAGGACGTCCGCCGGGTGCTCCGTGAGCCCGGGCGTGTCCGCCCGCTGGGCACGCGCCATTCCTTCACCGACCTGCCCGACACCACCGGCACGCTCGTGGACGTGACCGGCTTCGCCGCCGAGTTCGAGCTCGACGAGGCCGCGCAGGCGGTCACCGTGCCCGCCGGCATCCGCTACGGGGTGCTCGCGGTGTGGCTCGACGACCGGGGCTGGGCGCTGCGCAACATGGGGTCGCTCCCGCACATCAACGTCGGCGGTGCGACCGCCACCGGCACGCACGGATCGGGTGACGCGAACCCGGTGCTGTCGGCATCCGTCCGGGCCCTCCGCTACGTGGGCGCCGACGCCGAACTGCACGAGGTGCGACGCGGCGACGCGGACTTCGACGCCCTGGTCGTCGGCCTCGGCGCGTACGGCATCGTCGTGTCGCTGACGCTCGACATCGAGCCGGCCTTCCGCGTCCGGCAGGACATCTACACCGGTGTGAGCTGGGATGCCGCGCTCGCGCACTACGACGAGCTCACCTCGGCGGGCTACAGCGTGTCGGTGTTCTCGCGGTGGGAGGAGCCGTCGGTCGGCTACGTGTGGATCAAGACGCGCCTCGACGCCGACGACGACGTCGTGCCCGACACGATCTTCGACGGCGTCCGTGCGCTCACCGGCGACTCGCCGCTCGGGGTCGAGGACAACGTCACCGAGCTCGCGGGCGTCCCGGGGCCGTGGATGCTGCGACTGCCGCACTTCCGCCTCGACGCCCAGCCCTCGTTCGGCGACGAGATCCAGAGCGAGTACTTCGTCGCCCGCGCCGACGCGCCCGCCGCGCTGAACGCGGTGCGCGCCCTGGGCGACGGCATCCGCGCGCACCTGATCTGGACCGAGCTGCGCACCGCCGCCGCCGACGAGCTGTGGCTGAGCCCGGCGTACCGTCGGGACGTCGTGATCATCCACTTCACGTGGTTCAACCACCCCGACGAGGTCGCCGCCGCGCTCGCGCGCATCGAGGCGGCCCTCGAGCCGTTCACCGCCCGGCCGCACTGGGGCAAGCTGCACGGCTTCGACCGTGCCGCCATGGAGCGCGTCCACCCCCGTCTGGCCGACGCGCGCGCGGTGTTCGAGCGCCTCGACCCCGACGGCCGTTTCACCAACGCGCACCTCGAGAGGGTCGGGGTGCGCGAGCCGCGCTGACACGTCAAGCCGCGTCACGTCACCGCGTCCCGCGCGGGCATCGAGATTGGTCAACCGGTGTTACAGTTGCCGACGAGATCGTTCGTGACGCCGCGGCGAAAGGGAAGTCGACGATGACGCAGATTCCGAGCGGGAGCACCCGCCCGACGAACCGCCCCGCCCACTCCTGGAGCCTCGGCGAGACGCCCTGGCAGCAGATCCCGCCGGTCGGCCGGCCGCGTGCGCGCGTCATCATCGACAACGACTTCGCGGGCGACCCCGACGACCTCTACCAGCTCGTGCATCACCTGCTCTCGCCGAGCGTCGACATCCGGCTCGTGGTGGCTTCGCACCTGCGCGCGGACGACCCGTTCGACCCGTCCGGCCGCAGCGCGCAGAACGCCGAGGCCGTCGTCCGCGACGTCTTCTCCCGCATGGGACTCACGTCGACCGAGGTCATCGTCGCGGGGTCGGACGAGCCGCTGCCGGACCGCTCGACTCCGCGGCCAGCCCCTGCCGTCGACGCGATCATCGCCGAGGCACTGCGCGACGACGTCTCGAGCCCGCTGTTCTACGTCGCCGGCGGCGGTCTGACCGACATCGCCTCGGCGTACCTCACCGAGCCGCGGATCGCCGAACGCCTGACGCTCGTGTGGATCGGCGGCGCCGAGCACGAGGGGCTCGCCGTGCCCCCGCCCAACCCCATGCCGATCGAGTACAACCTGCTCATCGACCCGGTCGCCGGGCAGGTCGTGTTCAACGACTCGACGATCCCGCTGTGGCAGGTGGCGCGGGACGTCTACCGGCAGTGCCTCGTGTCGGATGCCGAGCTGCGCGTCCGCGTGGCGACGGCGGGTCCGCTCGGCCGCTACCTCTACGACGAGGTCGCGTACGTGTGCGCGATGGTCGCCCCGCACCTGGGCGGCGCGTCGGAGACGTACGCCCTCGGCGACTCGCCGCTGGTGCTGCTCACCGCGCTGCAGTCGGTGTTCGAGCCCGATCCGTCCTCGAGCCGGTACGTCCAGCGACCCACGCCCGCGCTCAGCGAGGACGGCGCCTACGGCGACGTCGCCGGCGCCCGCCCGATGCGGGTCTACACCTGGGTCGACACGCGGCTGATGTTCGAGGACATGTATCTGAAGCTCGCCGAGTTCGAGCGGTGGCAGGGAGGTCTCTCGTGACCACGACGACGACCACGGCGCGGCCGCGGACGATCATCACCGCGGATCCCGAGCTCGACGACCTCAACTCGATGATCCGGCTGCTGCTGTACAGCAACGAGCTCGAGATCGAGGGCCTGATCTATGCGAGCAGCCGGTTCCACTGGCGCGGCGATGGGGCGGGCACGACGTTCTTCCTCCCCGACCGCGAGTACGACGAGCCGCAGACCGCGTGGCGGTGGGCGCCCGGCGAGAGGTTCATCGACGACGCGGTCGACGCGTATGCGGAGGTGCACCCGAACCTGGTCGTGCACGACCCCCGCTACCCCAGCCCCGAGCGGCTGCGGTCGGTGATCCGCGAGGGCAACGTCGCGTTCGAGGGTGACATCTCGCAGGAGTCGCCCGGTTCGCGGCTCATCGCCGACGCGCTGCTGGACGATCGCCCCGGGCCGCTGTTCCTGCAGCTGTGGGCGGGGCCCAGCACCGTCGCCCGCGCCCTGCTCTCCATCGAGGAGCGCTTCCGCGGATCGGACGACTGGGAGAGGGTGCGTGCGGAGGTCTCGGCGAAGGCCGTGATCACGAAGTTCGCCTCGCAGGACGCCACCTACGACGAGTACATCGCACAGGGCTGGCCCGGCATCCGCGTGATCGAGGTCGCCACGCTGGCGTGGGGCTACACGGCGCGCCGCACGGTCCCCGCCGCCGACCACCGCCTGCTCGGCGCGGTCTGGCTGCGCGAGAACGTCACGAGCGTCGGACCCCTCGGCGCCCTGTACCGCGTCTGGGGCGACGGGCGCCAGATGGTGCCGGGCGACGTCACCGACTACTTCCACCTGTCGGGTCTGTCCGCCGACGAGCTCCGCGCGCAGGGGTACAAGGTGTGGATCGACCCTCAGCCCGCCGGTGAGTGGATCTCGGAAGGCGATACGACCAACATGCTCAACCTGCTCGTGCCCGGGCTCCGCGGCCACGAGCACCCCGCGTTCGGCGGCTGGGGCGGCGTGGCCGTGCGCACGGACGACGGCGACGACACGTGGGTCATCGCCGACTCCGGTTTCGGACGCGGCGGCGACGAGGCCTCCGTCACCCGCTGGTTCGCCGACGCCCAGGCCGACTTCGCCGCGCGCCTGCGGTGGAGCGTCACTTCCGGGTACGAAGACGCCAACCACCACCCGGTCCTGCGGATTGAGCACGGGGTCGACCTCGGAGTCGCGGCCGGCGGCGAGGTGTCGCTGACCGCGGCCGTCGACGATCCCGACGGCGACACCGTGCGGGTGCGCTGGTGGGTCGATCGCGAGGCGGGGGCGACGGATGCCGCGCTCGCGGCCGACGAAGGCTCCACGACCGTCGTGCGGGTCCCCGCGGATGCGCGGCCGGGCGACACGATCCACGTCATCGCCGAGGCGTCGGACGACGCCGCCGAGTATCCGGTCAAGGCGTATCAGCGCGTGATCCTCACCGTCACCGCCGCCTAGCTCCTCGCGGCCTCTCGGGCTCGGGGTTCGAGTGGCACGACACGCCGCTACGAGGGGTGGGATGCCGCGTGTTGCGACCCGCGAAGGATGGGGCTCGGGCTTCGGGTGGCACGACACGCCGCTACGAGGGGTGGGATGCCGCGTGTTGCGACCCCCGAACGGGCCGGGGTCGCCGGGGCGCCGGGGGCGCCGGGAAGGCGACGAGCGCCGTGCGCGGCATCCGTCAGTCGTCGCCGCCCTCGGCGATCCAGCTCGACACGCCGACCTCGCCGGCGACGGCGTAGACGCCGATGACGCGGCCGGTGAAGGACTCGGTGACCTCGGACGACAGGAAGCGGCCGTCGATCTCGGCGAGCTCGATGCGCTCGCCGTCGATAGTCGCGGCGAGATGGAGGACGTCGCTGGTCGGGAGCATGCCGCCTCCGCCGACGGGCCGGCGAGAAGCGAGGTGGAGGACGACGGACTCGCCGTCGAACGGGTGCGCCCAGTCCTGCCGCAGGCCGCCGATCAGTGCGCGGGCGGTGATCGTCCCGCCACCGGCCTCGAGCTCGATGCGGAAGCTCTCGTCGTACCGGACCGCCAGGCCGCCGACCCCGTTTCCGACGTCCATGGCCACGGTGACCTCGTTCGTCAGATGCTCCTGGCGGCGCCCGACGAAGACCGGCTGCGGGTCGGCGAGGGTGCTGCCGTCCGCGGTCAGCACCAGTCGGCCGCCGATGAGCGTCGAGACGTCGGTCGGCTGTCGGCGGACCGCGATCCACTCGCGGTCGAGCGGCCCGGAGAAGTCGATCTCGACGCGCGTTCCCGGCCGAGGCGCGAGCTCCACCGGGGCGATCGACGGCCAGCCGTCGGTCCACGTCACGGGCGTCACGAAGGTCTCGCGGCCGAGCGCCGAGAAGGCGCGAGTGCCGCTGCGCGGCCGCACGCCCAGCAGCACGCAGAGCCACCCTCCGCCGGGGCCGCGCACGAGGTCGCCGTGGCCGGTGTTCTGGATCGGTCGCGGCGTCGACCGTGCCGAGACGAGCGGGTTGCCCGGAGCCCCGGTGAACGGCCCCGTCGGGGACTCGCCCCGTGCGATCGAGATGGCATGACCGCGCTCGGTGCCGCCCTCCGCGATCAGGAGATACCACGCGCCCTCGATCTCGTAGAGGTGCGGCGCCTCGGGGAACATCAGCCCCGTGCCCGACCAGAGTGATCTCGGCTCTTCGAGGGCTCGGTGCGCGTCGAGGTCGACCCGAACCTGCTGGATGCCGAGGTGCGCGGGCTGATGGGGGTCCAGAGCGCCGCTGAGCTGCAGGCCCGAGAAGGTGACGTAACAGGTGCCCGCGGCATCCCATGCGATGTCGGGGTCGATGCCCTCGACGGTGCCCGAGCCATCCGCCTTCAGAAGAAGATCGCCGTCGCTCCAGGGCCCCGCGGCATCCGTCGCGGTGAAGTGCAGCATGCCGCGCCCCATCGCGTCGGTGATGACGAGGTGGAAGACGCCGTCGTGGTGGCGGATCGTCGGGGCCCAGGCCCCGCCGCCCGTTGGAACGCCCTCCACGCCCAGCTGTCCGGGTCGTGTCGCGACGTGCCCGATGAGCTCCCACGTCTCGAAGTCGGTCGAACGGTGGATGGGGATGCCCGGCAGGTACTCGAACGTCGAGGTGGCGAGGTAGTAGACGCCGTCGACCGCGACGACGCTGGGGTCGGGGTGGAAGCCGTTGACGAGGGGGTTGTACAGCGTGGTCACGGGGTGCTCCGGGTTCGAGAGGACGAGGGCGGGTTCAGGACGAGAGCAGGATGCCGAGCTCCCGGGCGAGCGCGACGGCGCGCGGGTCCGCGCCACCCGGCCACGCGCCGCGCGCGATGGTCCAGGCGAAGGCGATGCCGGTGTCAGGGTCGACGCACGCCAGCGCGCCCATGGCGCCGTCGTGGCCGAACGCGCGCGGACCGCCGAACGGGACCGTCGACGTCGACTTCTGGAAGATGATCGCGTGTGCACGGTCGGTCAGGCCCAGCACCTCGTCGAAGCCGTGGACCTGCTGCTGCCCGATCTGCGCCACGGTGTCGGCCGAGAGGAACGGCGCGGTGCCGTCGACGCCGGTGACGGCAGCGGCGAAGAGGCGCGCGAGTCCGCGGGCGGTGCCCGTGCCCGAGCCGGCGGGGTGGCCATATCGCCAGCTCGCCTCGTGGTTCGCGAGATCGACCTGCGGCCCCGGGGTCACCCACGTGTGGAGACCGATGGCGGTCGGCTGCATCGCCGTCGTGTCGGAGACGGGACGGATCATCGGCAGGACCGGCACCAGTCGCTCCTCGTGGCCGGCCGGCAGGCCGAGGAAGAAGTCGATGCTGTGCGGCGCGCGGATCTCGCGCTCGTAGAACTCGTGCAGCGTCCGCCCGCTGACCCGGTACACGAGCTCCGAGCCGAGGTTGCCGATCGTCACCGCGTGATAGCCGAACGCGCTTCCCGGCTGCCAGAACGCCCACGTCTCGGCGAGCCGGTCGGCGGCGGCGTGGTCGTCGAGCAGTTCCTCCCACGTCAGCGGCGGCGTCGCCTGCGGCAGACCCGCCTGGTGCGAGAGCAGCTGCCGCACCGTGACGCGGTCCTTGCCCTTCGCGGCGAACTCCGGCCAGTAGTGTGCGACGCGCTCATCGAGATCCAGCTGGCCCCGCTCGACCAGGAGGCCGATGGACAGCCCGATCGTGTTCTTCGTCACGGAGTAGGGCACCATGACCGATTCCTCGGCCAGGTGCGGCCCGCCCCAGGCGTCCAGGACGGGTTCACCCTGGTGGAACGCCGCGACCTGGAAGGAGAGATCAGGGTCGGCCGCGAGGAAGCCGTCGAGGCGGGCGACGATCTCGTCCAGGCGCCCGTCGGCGCGTCCCTGCAGGTTCTCGGTGGTCACATCGTGCATCGCGGTCCTCTCGTCGGCGAAGGTCCTGCCGCTACTGCGCGGCCGTCCAGTTCACGGTAAGCGGGAGGTCGGCGACCGAGGCGCCGGCGCGCAGCGTGTAGTCGTCCGGCTCGACGACCCACTCGCCGGCCCAGTGCGCGAGGCGTCGCGACGGCACGGGGATCGCGGCGGTCACGGTCTCGCCGGCGGCGGCGTGCACGGTCGCGAAACCGACGAGCCAGCGCGCGGGGCGTTCGACCGTGGAGTCCGCTCGCTCGGCGTACACCTGCACGACCTGCTTGCCGCCACGGTCGCCGGTGTTCGCGAGCGTCACCTCGACGGCGTCGCCCACGCGCTGCGCGGTGCCCCACGACCAGGTCGTGTAGCCGAGGCCGTGGCCGAACGGGAACGCCGGCTCGGCATCTGCCTTCAGCCACGCGCGGTAGCCGATGTGCAGGCCCTCGCGGTAGTCGAGGCGACCGTCGGTGGGGACCACCTCGGTGACCGGAACGTCCGCGAGGGCGGCCGGCCACGTGGTGGGCAGGCGCCCGCCCGGCTCGGCGGCGCCGGTGAGCACGTCGGCGACGGCGTGGCCGAACTCCTGCCCGCCGAAGTAGCCCTGCACGATCGCGGCGACCTCGCCGGCCCACGGCAGCACGACGGGCGAGCCGGCGTTGATGACGACCACCGTCGGGGTCCCGGTCGCGGCGACCGCGCGCACCAGGTCGTCCTGGTGGCCGGGCAGATCGAGGCTGGTGCGGTCGTATCCCTCCGACTCGACCTTCGCGTTGGTGCCGACGACGACGATCGCGACATCGGATGCCGCGGCCTCCGCTACCGCGCGGGCGATGAGCTCCTCGGGATCGGTGCGCTCGGGGGCGATGCCGAGCGTGGCGCTGAGCGCTCCCGACAGCGCACCGGCGGCGGCGCGGGTGAACTCCACGCGCACCGCCGTCTCGCGGCCGGCCTCGACGGCCACCGTCGCAGTGATCGACGGCGGGTTGAGGAACGCGGCGCCGAGGTCGGAGCCCTCGATGACGGGTGCGTCGTCGAGCACGAGGCGCTCGTCGACGAACAGCCGGCCCGGGTTCGCGCCCGCGAAGCCGAGCTCGATGTCGCCGGTCTCGACCGGGGTGTACAGCGTCTCGAAGACCACTGTGGCGCTCGCCGCGATGGGTGCGTCGCCGCCGAACCAGACGAGGGCGGTCGAGCGGCGGTTCTCGGCGAAGAGCTCGGTGCCGTCGGCGTCGAAGAACGCGACGCGCATGCCCGCCTCACCCGTCGCCGGATTGCGCAGCTGCACGAGCGGGATCTCGGCGACGCCCTCCTGCACGACGGCGCCGATCTCGTACCGCACGTCGGCGCCCGGAAGGGCGGCGCGGATCGCGTCGAGGGGCGAGACGACGGCCTCGGGGATCACCGTGGCGCTGCCGCCGCCCTGCGTCCGGGCCTCGCGTGCGTTCTGCCCGATGACGGCGACGCGACCCAGGGTGGCGACATCCAGCGGGAGGACACCCGCGTTGTGCAGCAGCACGGCGCCCTCGATCGCCGCGGCGCGCGCGAAGGCAGGGCCGTCGAGCGGCGCGGGCTCCACCGGCGTCGCGTCGCCGAGCGCGCCGACGCGCTCCGCGAGCAGCAGCAGGCGCAGCACCTTGCGGTCGAGGTCGGCCTCGTTGAGGCGTCCGTCGCGGATCGCCCCGACGAGGTCCGCCCACGCGGGGGCGGGGCCGGGCATCGCGAGGTCCTGCGCGGCGGGAACCGAGTCGAGTGAGCGCACCGCGGTCCAGTCGCTGATCACGACGCCGTCGAAGCCCCACTCGGAGTTGAGCGGCGTCTCGAGCAGATCGTTCTCGGTCATCGTCACGCCGTCGACGGCGTTGTAGGCGCTCATGAGGGTCCAGGCGCCCGCTTCGACCGCGCGTTCGAACGGCACGAGGTACAGCTCGCGCAGCGCCCGCTCGTCGACGCGGACGTCGGCGGTGAAGCGGTCGGTCTCGGAGTCGTTGGCGACGTAGTGCTTGGGGGTCGCGGCGACGCCGTTCTCTTGCAGACCACGAACGTACGCCGCCGCGAGCTCTGCGCTCAGCTCCGGATCCTCGCTGAAGCACTCGAAGTGCCGCCCGCCGAGCGGCGAGCGGTGAAGGTTGATGGTCGGACCGAGCACGACGTCGACACCCTTGCGGCGGGCCTCGGATGCCGCGGCCGCCCCGTACCGGTATGCCAGGTCGACGTCCCACGACGCGGCCAGCGCCGACCCCGACGGCAGGTTCAGCGACGGCTCGCGCTCGTCCCAGCGCGGACCGCGAACCCCGGCCGGACCGTCCGACAGCGTCATCGCGCGCAGCCCGATCTCGGGAAGCGGGACGGTGGTCCAGAAGTCGGCGCCCTGTACGAGCGCCGCCTTCTGCTCGAGGGTCAGGCGCCCGAGCAGGGGAACGAGGTGGCGCACCGCGTCGGGGTGCGTGGCGATGTCGGTCATCGGGGGAGGTTCTTTCTCAGAGGAGGGTCAGGAGGACGGATGCCGCAGCCCGCCACCCACGGGCCGGGCCGGGCTGCGGCATCCGAGTCGGTCAGACGGCGCCGGCGGCCGCCTCGGAGGCGAGCAGGGCGTGCCGGGCGATACGACGCTCCTCCTGCTTGTCGGGGTCGGGCACCGGCGCGGCCATGAACAGACGTTGCGTGTACGGGTGCTCGGGCTGCGACGTGACGCGCTCGCCGTCGCCCGACTCGACGATCTCGCCGCGGTACATCACGGCGACCCGGTGGCTGATGTGGCGCACCACCGCGAGGTCGTGCGTCACGAACAGGTAGGCGACGCCGGTGCGGTCCTGGATGTCGATGAACAGGTCGAGCACGCGCGCCTGCGTCGAGAGGTCCAGCGCCGACACCGGCTCGTCGCACACGATGAGCCGCGGCCGCAGGGCGAGGGCCCGGGCGATCGCGACGCGCTGGCGCTGTCCGCCCGAGAACTCGCGCGGCAGGCGCCCGCGTGCATCGGCGGGGAGGCCGACCTGGTCGAGCAGGTCGTGCACGCGGGTCTTCGCCTCCTTGCCGGCGACGCCGGCCGCGGTCAGCGGCTCGGTGAGGATCTGCTCGATCGTCATCGACGGGTTCAGCGACGAGTAGGGGTCCTGGAACACCACCTGGATCTCGGAGCTCAGCGCGCGGCGCTCCTGCCGCTTCAGGTGCGCGATCTCCTTGCCCTCGTACCGGATCGAGCCCTCGGTGACGGGCGCGAGGCCGAGCGCGGCCCGGCCGAGCGTGGTCTTGCCCGAGCCGGACTCGCCGACGAGCCCCATGGTCTCGCCGGGCAGGATGTCGAGCGAGACGCCCTTGAGCGCCCGGAACGGCTGAGCCCGGAAGCCCTTGCCCGGGTACTCGACGACGAGGTCCTTGATGTCGAGCAGCGGCGTCTGCTGGGTCGGAGTGCTCATGCCCGTGCTCCCTTCTCGGTGGACGGCACTGTGCCCGACGGCACCGCGACGAGCGGGCCGCGGGCGGGACCCTCGTCGAGGATCGCGTCCAGCAGTGTCCGCGTGTACGGGTGCTGCGCGTCGTTGAAGATCGCGCGCACGGGTCCCTGCTCGACGAAAAGGCCGCTCTGCATGACCGTGACGTGGTCGCAGAGGTCGGCGACGACGCCGAAGTTGTGCGTCACGAGCAGCATGGCCATGTGCCGCTCGGCCTGCAGGTCGCGCAGCAGCTCGAGCACCTCGGCCTGCACCGTCACGTCGAGCGCCGTGGTGGGCTCGTCGGCGATGATGAGGTCGGGGTCGGTCGAGACCGCGCCGGCGATGAGCACACGCTGCGCCATGCCGCCCGAGACCTCGAACGGGTACGCGTCGAAGGTGCGCTTCGGATTCGGGATGCCGACCCGGGCGAGCAACTCGAGCGAGCGGTCGGTGGCGGCCTTCTTCGAGAGCCCCAGGTTCTTGCGCAGCGGCTCGACCAGCTGGCTGCCGATCGTGAACGCGGGGTCGAGGTTCGACATCGGCTCCTGCGGGATGTAGCCGATGCGCTGGCCACGGACTCCGGCGTAGGCGCGGTCGTCACCGCCGGCGAGCTCGGTGCCCTCGTAGACGATCGATCCGGCGGTGACGTGACCGCCGCGGGGGAGCAGGCCCAGGACCGCGAACGCGGTCTGCGTCTTGCCCGAGCCCGATTCGCCGATGAGACCGTGCACCTCGCCCTTGCGGATGTCGAGCGAGACGCCATGGACGACCTCGATGTGCGAGCCGTCCGGCTGGTCGTAGCCGACGCGGAGATCGCGCACCTCGAGCACCTTCTCGGTCGCCTTGCTGCGCACATCGTCCTGGTGGACGATGACGCCGGAGGTCTCGAAGATCGGCGGCTCATCGAGGTCGACGACGTCTCCGCCGCCGGTCGAGAGCGAGGTGGTGACGGCGGCGATGGAGCCGGTCGCGGTGGCGACCGCGCGGCGGCGCTTGCGCCGGACCGACACCGTCCGTTCGAGCTCGTCGCGCATGACGTTGGCGAGGAGCGTCAGCGCGATGCACGTGAGGCCGATCGCGAGCGACGGCCAGAGCATCAGGATGGGCTCCTTGTAGATGTTCTTGAACCCGTCGTTGAGCATCTGGCCCCACGTGGGGACGCTGATGTCGCCGAGGCCCAGGAATTCCAGTCCGGACTGGATCGCGATGGCGATGCCCGCGATGATCGCCCCCTGGATGATGATGGGCGCGCGCACGACCGACAGCACGTGGCGACCGATGATGCGGGTGTCGCTGAGCCCCGAGACGCGAGCGGCGTCGACGTACAGCTCCGAGCGCACCGCGGTGACGGAGGCGTACACGAGACGGTAGAACGCCGGGGCGAGCAGGATGCCGAAGATGAACATCGAGATCCACACCGAGGGGCCCAGCACCGCCCGGGCTGCCAGTAGCACGACGATGCCGGGAAGCGCCATGTTCAGCTCGGTCACCCACGTCGCCGTGCTGTTGAACCACCCCTGGTAGTAGCCCGCGATGAGGCCGCTGGTCACGCCGAGGACGACGGCGACGACGAGAGCGAGGAGGGCGGCGGAGACACTGATCTGCGTCGCCACCAGCAGTCGCGACAGCACGTCGCGACCGCTGCCGTCGGTGCCGAGGATGTGCTCGGCACTGGGCGGCGAGAGCACATTGCGGATGTCGGCGTAGTTGGGGTCCTGCGGGGCGATCCACGGTCCGATGATCGCGATGACCGCCACGAACGCGAGGAAGAGGAGGGAGGCGAGTCCCAGAGGGCGCCGCACGAGGCGTCGCCAGAGCGCCACCCGTACCGGCGCGACGGGGACAGCGAGGGGAACGTCGACAGCGGTCATGACAGTCGCACCTTCGGGTTCAGCGCCGCTTGGGCGAGGTCGATGAGGAGGTTCACGACGACGACGATGATCGCGAAGACGATCACCAGTGCCATGACGACGGGGATGTCGCCGAGCGTCGTCGCGCGGACGGTGAGCTGGCCCATGCCGGGGATGGCGAAGACCTGCTCCACGATGACCGCGCCGCCGAGAAGGCCGATGAACTGCACGGCCAGCACGGCGAGGGCGGGGCCGCCGGCGTTGCGGAGCACGTGGCGGTAGACCACCGAGTTCGTGCTCAGCCCGCGCGAGCGGAGCGTCCGCACGTAGTCGCGCGACATGGCGTCGATGACAGAGCCGCGGACCTGCTGGGTGACGGTCGCGATCGCGCCGATGGACAGGGCGATGATCGGCAGTGTGACCGACGACAGCCACCCTGCGACCGAGGTGGTCAGCGGGACGTAGCCGGTCGCCTTGAACCAGCCGAGGTTGATCGCGAAGACGAGCACCAGGAAGAGGGCGATGAGGAAGCCGGGGATCGCGAAGCCGATGAGCGAGAACACCTGGACGGTGCCGTCGACGGCACCGCCGCGCCGGGCGGCGAGAACCCCGACGACGACGGAGATGATCGCCGAGATCACCGTCGCGCCGATCACGATCGACAACGTCACGGCGACGCGATTGGTGACGCTCGTCGTGACCAGCTCACCGGTGAACCAGCTGCGGCCGAGGTCGCCGGTGAACGCTGACGTCAGCCACTCGAAGTACTGGGTGAGCAGCGGCCGGTCGAGGCCCAGCTCCTCGGCCTTCTTGGCGACGGTCTCGGCGGTCGCGTTCTCTCCGAGGATTCGGCGGGGGATGTCGCCTCCGGCCGCATAGAGGAGGACGAACGCGAGGAAGGAGATCACCGCGATGAGGATGACGCCGGACAGCAGGCGCCGGAGGATGAATGCAAGCATGTCTGTCGCTTCCCGTGGGTGGTGTCGCCCCGCCCGCGCGCGACGCGCGGGCGGGGCGAGGACTCAGTTCTTCGGCGAGAATCCGAAGATCGAGGGGTAGGCGTTCGACGGCCAGAACTCGAGGTCCGTGTTCGCGTCCACCGCGTAGGTTCCCTGTACCCGGAAGAACGGGGCGAACCAGGCGTTCTCGACGATCCAGGCGTTGAGGTCCTTGGTGGCCTGCGCGGCCTCGTCCTCGGTGCCCATCTGGATCGTCGTGATGTACTCGTCCACCTGCGGGTCCTGCGAGCCGAACGGGTTGAACGTCGCCTCGGGCGCGATCATGAAGTTGATCAGTTGCCAGTCGGGGTTCTGCTCCAGCGCCATCCACGTCGCCGGGTACTTCGGCGCGAGCATGTCGGTGATGAAGTTGCCGGTGCCGGGGTCGGTGTAGTTCACCGTGATCCCGATGTCGGCCAGCTGCTGCGCGACGAGGTCGAACGTGGTCTGGAAGGCGGCGGTCGACATCATGTTCAGCGTGAACCCGTCGGGGTAGCCGGCTTCGGCGAGGAGCTCCTTGGCGCCTTCAGGGTCGTACTCGTAGGTGCTGTCGAGCGCCTCGTCGTAGCCGACCGACGTCGTCGGGAAGACCTGCTCGGTCACCGTGCCGTAGCCCGCCTGCAGCGCGTCGAGGAGCGCCTCGCGGTCGAACGCCATGTTGATCGCCTTGCGGACGTTGACGTCGGCCAGTTCGGGAGCCATCGTGCCGGCGCGGTCGAACAGCAGCAGGCCCTGGAAGTCGAGCTCGTTGGCCTCGATGGTCCAGCCGGATGCCTCGATCTCGGGGATCGTGTCGTTGTTGACGATCTTCGCGCCGTTGGCCTCGCCCGCCTTGAGAGCGTTCAGGGTGGCGGTGGGGTCCTCGATGACGTTGATCGTCAGGTTGTCGTACTTGACGACGTCGGGGTTCCAGTAGTCGGGGTTGGCCGTGTAGACGTACGTGGTGCCGGTGACGCTGGTGGCCGTGTCGAGCACGTAGGGGCCGGAGCCGATCGGCTCGGTCGCCGAGTCGGGGTCGTCGAATGTCGAGGGCGCCTGGATCAGCCCCGGCGCGATCGACAGCAGGTTGACCAGCGATGGGTCGGGCGCGGGCTGGGTGATCGTGACGGTGGTGGCGTCGACGGCCGCGAACTCCTTGCCGGCGAGGGTCGCCGCCTGGGGAGCGGTGCCGTCGCGGAAGCGCTCGAGGCTGCCGACCACGGCCTCGGCGTCGAGCGGCGTGCCGTCGGTGAACTCGACGTCGTCGCGGAGCGTCAGCGTGAGCACCGTGTTGTCTTCGTTGTACTCCCACTCGGTGGCGAGCCAGGGCTCGATCTCACCCTCGCCGTTCTTCTGCAGCAGCGTGTCGAACACCGCCTGGAAGAACGGGCTGCGGTTGCCGTACTCGGCGCCCTGACCGATGTCGTAGCTCGTCGGGCCGATGATGGCGGTGAGGGTGAGCCGGTCGGCTCGGCCGGAATCGCTCGTGCCGGAGTCGTCCCCGCCACCGGCGCAGCCGGTGAGGGCGATCGCGGCGATCGCGATGGTGGCTGCTGCTGCCTTCCAACGGAACATCCTTGGTCCCTTCATCTGTGGCGATGCCCCTGCGGATCGCCTACTGCCGGGAGACGCTAACAGCAATATCGAGTGCGCGCTAGGTTTTTGGCACAAAAAGCTAGCGACAACTAGGTATTCGTTATAGAACGGAGGGGAAGGACCCCGGCGGGCGCCGATGGAGGCGCGCGAGACGACCCGGGGATACGGTGAGACGATGACCGAGACGACCTCCGCCGCGAAGCGGGAGGGGACCGCTCCCACGAAGAGGCGCAAGCCGCGCGGCGAGTATGCGAAATCCGCGGCCACCCGCACGGCGATCCTGGATGCGGCCCTCGAGGTGTTCGCCGAGTCGGGCTACCGGGCCGGCTCGCTGCGGGAGGTCGCCGAGCGCGTGGGTATGAGCGAAGCCGGGCTCCTGCACCACTTCCGCAGCAAGAGCGCGCTGCTCATGGCCGTGCTCGATCACCGTGACGAGTTGGCGCGCGAACTCGTCGACTTCGATCTGCCCGACGGCGTCGAGGCCCTCCGGGGATTGGTCAGGCTCGCCGAGCACAATGCGTCGATCCCGGGAGTCGTCGAGCTGTACTGCACGCTGTCCGCCGAGGCGACGTCGCCGACGCACCCGGCCCACGCGTACTTCGTGAATCGCTACGAGTCCGTGCGCGAGAGCACCACCGCGTCCTTCCGGCGCGTCGCCGAGGCGGGGCGCCTCAATCCGGGCGTCGACCCGGGCCGCGCCGCTGTCGCCACCATCGCCCTCATGGATGGACTTCAGGTGCAGTGGCTGCTCGACCCCGGGTCCACCGACATGGCGCAGGCGCTCGCGGAGGCGTTCCGCAGCATGATCAGCGGCTACGACCTCGCAGGTCTCGAGCAGGTGCTCGACGCCCGGTCGGCGGATGCTTCGTCCGTCGACGCCGTCGAGACGAGCGGTGCCGCACTTCCGGCGACCGCAGATGAGGCCTCTGAGGGGGACGAGGCATGATCCGCGAGCCGTTCCTCGACGGCTGGACGGTGGGGCCGAAGCTCGGCGCGTTCGAGGCGCCGACTCCCGAGTCCGCGCCGCGCGCCGTGCGGCTGCCGCACGACGCGGTCCGGGACCTTCCCCGCTCCGCCGACAGCGACCAGGGCGTGCACACCGGCTACGTCCCGGGGGGCGTGTTCGAGTACGCCAAGACGTTCGATGTGCCGGACGCATGGCGCGAGAAGACGGTGCGGCTCGAGTTCGAGGGCGTCTACCGCGACGCCGTCGTCTTCGTGGGCGGCGACGCGGTCGTGCACGAGCCCAACGGCTACAACGCGTTCGAGGCGGTGCTCGACCCCTACCTGCGCTACGGCGAGCAGAACCGGATCACCGTCGAGGCTCGCGCGCACCGCGACAGCCGGTGGTATTCCGGAGCGGGCATCTATCGGCCGGTGCACCTCGTGGTCGCCGATCCGGTGCACATCCCGCTCGACGGCACGCGCGTGACGACGCCCGACATCGACGCCGACCGTGCGATCGCGAGCATCGCGACGACCGTGCGCAACGGCTCGCGGCACACCCGCACGCTGCGCCTCACGTGGGCGGTGACAGCCCCGGACGGCTCCGAGGCCGCGTCGGGCACGGCGCCGGTGACGGTGCTCCCCGGCTCCGACGCCGTGGCGCGGGTGCGCCTCGCGGTCGACCACCCCGCGCTCTGGAGCGACACGACGCCATACCTCTATCACGTGCGGACGACCCTCGCCGAGGGGGACGGGCGCGTGATCGACACGGATGCCGCGGCCTTCGGCATCCGTCGCCTGCAGGTCGATGCCCGGCGCGGACTCCGGATCAACGGCGAGGCGGTGACGCTGCGGGGCGCCTGCGTGCACCACGACAGCGGGCCGCTCGGGGCGGCGACGTTCGCCGACGCCGAGGACCGGCGCGTGCGGCTGCTCAAGGAAGCGGGCTTCAACGCGCTGCGGAGCGCCCACAACCCGATGAGCCGCGCGATGCTCGACGCGTGCGACCGGCACGGCGTGCTGGTGATGGACGAGCTCACCGACACCTGGACCCGCTCGAAGGTCGCCTTCGACGCGGCGCCGGGCTTCGCTGCCCGGTGGCGTCACGACGTCGACGCCCTCGTCGCGAAGGACCTGAACCACCCGAGCGTCATCATGTACTCGATCGGGAATGAGATCCTCGAGCTCGCGACGCCGGCAGGGTCCGCGTGGAGCCGGCGCCTCGCCGAGGCGATCCGCGATCTGGACGACACCCGCCTGGTGACGAACGGCATCAACGGCATCATCGCCAATCTCGGCCGCTTCGAACCGGACGCCGCTCCCGGCGACGCGGGCGGGGCCGACGCCGCCGACCCGAACACGATGATGGCGGCGATGGGCGACATGATGGCCGCGGCCAACGCGTCGGAGCTCGTGACGCAGTCGACCGAGGAATCCGCGTCGGTGCTCGACGTCGTGGGGTTCAACTACGCCGAGTCGCGCTACGAGCTCGATCGCGAGCTGTTCCCGAACCGCGTCATCGTCGGATCCGAGACCTTCCCGTCGCGCATCGAGAAGATGTGGGAACTCGTCGAGCGCCTCGACCACGTCATCGGCGACTTCACGTGGACCGGCTGGGACTATCTCGGCGAGGCCGGCATCGGCCGCGTCGACTACACCGACGCGCCGGGCTACGAGCCGACCGGCACGGCTGGGCCGTACCCGCACCTGCTCGCCGGCTGCGGCGACATCGATATCACCGGGCACCGCCGCCCGGTCTCGTACTACCGCGAGATCGTGTTCGGGCTGCGGACCGCGCCGTATCTGACGGTGCATCCACCGCGCCACCACGGCCGCCCGACCGCGACGACGCCGTGGTCGTGGGACGACTCGGTGTCGTCATGGACGTGGGATGCCGAGCCCGGCGCCCCGGTCACGGTCGACGTCTATGCGTCGGCCGAGGAGGTCGAGCTGCTCCGCAACGGCGTCTCACTCGGGGTCGAGACGGTCGGAGCCGACAAGGCGTTCCGCGCGCGGTTCGAGACCGAGTACCGGCCAGGCGAACTCGTCGCGATCGCGCGCAGCGGCGGTCGGGAGCTCGGCCGCACGGCGCTGCGCACCGCCGGAGAGCCCGGGCTCACGGCCTCCGCCGAGCGGGCCGAGATCACCGCCGGAGGGCTCGGCTTCGTGGCGATCACGCTGGCCGATGCGGACGGCGTGGTCGCCTCGGACGCCGACCGTCCGGTGACGGTGGAGGTCGAGGGCGATGCCGAGCTCGTCGCGCTCGGCACCGGCCGCATCCGCACCGAGGAGTCCTTCGCCGGTCCGTCCGTCACGACCTTCGAGGGCCGCGCGCTGGCGATCGTCCGGCCGACAGGGGCGGGCGCCGCGACGGTGAGGGTGACCGCCGACGGTCTCGCCCCCGCGGTCGTGCCGCTCACCATCTCGGTGCCTGCGTCACGCTGACGCCCGAGGCCCCGCGAAAGGTGGCAGAGGGGGAGGGGTCAGCTCGCGGCGCGCGTGCGCGCCGGCAGCTCGTCGTCGTCGCGTGCCAGCGGGATGGGGGTCGTTGCGGCCACCTCGTCGCTGAACTCCTCGGGGGCGACGACCGTGAGCGGACGCGTCTCATCGAGCGTGAGGCGGAACCGCTTGCGTTCGTGGCGGTGCAGCCGGCCGGAGACGAGCAGCCACGTCGCGCCGATCGCGAAGGCGACGAAGGCGGCGACGGCGCCCACGAGGATCGCGCTGCGCGGACCGAACTCGGCGGCGACCCAGCCGACGATCGGCGCGCCGATCGGGGTGCCTCCCATGAGGATCGCCATGTACAGCGCCAGCACGCGGCCGCGCAGCACCGGGTCCGTCGTGGTCTGCACGTACCCGTTCGCCGTGGTCATCATCGTGACGACGGCGAAGCCCGTGAACATGAGCGTGACCGCGTAGAGCCAATACGTCGGCATGAACGCCGACACGAGCGCCGCGACCCCGAACATCGCCGTGCCGACGATGAGCACACGCAGTCGGGCCCGATCGCGACGGGCCGCGAGCAGCGCGCCGGCGACCGAGCCGATCGCCAGGATCGAGCTGAGCAGGCCGAACCCGTCGGCCTCCTTGCCGAACTCGACCGCCATCGTCGACGCGAGGATCGGGAAGTTCATGCCGAACGCGCCGATGAGGAACACCATCGAGCACGTCACGATGAGGTCGGGACGGCCGGCGACGTAGCGGAAGCCGTCGGCGAGGCGCGAGGACTGCGGCGCCTTGACCCGCGGGACGAGCTCGCGGGTGCGGATGAGGAGGAGCGCCGCCAGCATCGCTAGGAACGTGACCGCGTTCGCGACGAACACCCAGCCCGTGCCGATGGCGACGATGACGATGCCCGCGACCGCGGGGCCGATCATGCGTGCCCCGTTGAACGATGCGGCGTTGAGCGCGACCGCGTTCGACGCGTTCTCGCGTGCGACGAGGTCGGAGACGAACGCCTGGCGCGCCGGGTTGTCGAAGGCGGCGACGACGCCGAGGGCGAGCGCGAACCCGTACATGATCGGCAGGGTCATCGCGCCGGCGAAGATGAGAGCGCCGATCGCCACGCCGAGCAGCAGCAGCAGGCTCTGCGTCACGAGGAGGATCCGCCGGCGGTCGAACCGGTCCGCGACCAGGCCGGTGACACCGACGAGGAGGAGCGGCGGGGCGAACTGCAGGGCCATCGTGACGCCCATCGCCGCGGCGTCGTTCTCGGTGAGCTCGGTGAGCACGACCCAGCTGATCGCCGTCGACTGCATCCAGGCGCCGATGTTCGACACCAGGGCGCCGATGAACCAGACGCGGTAGTTGAAGGCCGAGAACGACCGGAACATCGCGCTCATCGGGCGACCATCCGGGCCATGATCTCGGCGGCGGCCGCGAGCGTGTCGCGCTCGGCCGGCGTCAGCTCGGCGAGCGAGGACTCCACCCAGGCGTCGCGGCGCCGCGCGGTCTCTTCGACGACGGCTTCGCCTTCGGGCGTCAGCGAGATGACGACCTTGCGGCCGTCGCTCTCGTCGGCCGCACGCACGATGTAGCCGGACTCCTGCAGGCAGTTGACCGTGCGGTTCATCGACGGAGCCGACACCCGCTCGCGCTCGGCGAGCTCGCCCAGCGTGTGGGCGCCGTGCACGCGGAGCGCCGCGAGCACCGCGAACTGCCCATCGCTCATCGAGTCGACCGCGCGCTGCGTGCGCATGCGCCGGGCGAGGCGGAACGTCGCGATGCGCAGCCGCGAGGCGGCGGAGGAGAGGTCGGGCTGTTCGCCCGGGTCGGTGCCGGTGTCTGGAGTGGGGATCACGTTGCTGCTCATGCGATTACTTAGCATAGCTCATTAGCCTTGCTAAAGAAAGTGGACGGATGCCGCTCCCGGGGTTCGTGCGCGGGGCAGCGGCATCCCGCACCTAGACTTCTGCGCATGCCCGAGTTCATCGATGCGCACGGCATCACGATCTTCTTCGACGTCCATCCGGCGAAGACCGAACCGCGGGCGGTCGTGCAGCTGCTGCACGGCGTCGGCGAGCATGCGGGGCGGTACGCCGCGCTGATCGAAGCGCTCACGGCGCACGGCTACGCGGTGTGGTCGGCCGACCACCGCGGTCACGGTCGCACGGGCATGACCCAGCACGGCGGCGACGTCGCCTTGCTGGGGCATCTCGGCCCCGGCGGCCTCCGGGCGGCGCTCGCCGCGATGTGGCAGTTCACCGGGCAGATCCGCTCCGAGAACCCCGGGCTGCCGCTCGTGCTGCTGGGGCACTCCGGCGGATCGGTGCTCGCTCAGATGCTCGCCAACGCGCATCCCGAGGCGTACGACGGACTGATCCTGACCGGCTCGGCGCTGCGGATGCCGGGATCGATCCACACCAGTGGACTGAACAAGCCCTGGGACGGACCCGACGCGATGGGAACCGAGTGGCTCTCGAGTGATCTGTCTGTGGGGCGTGCGTTCCTGGACGATCCCCTCACCACCAGTGAAGACCCGATCAAGCTGATCGGCGTGGTGGACTCGCTCCGCATGTACGGTCTGCCGCGCAAGAACCTGGGCCGCGACATCCCGACCCTGCTCATGGTGGGACGGGACGACACCGTGGGCGGCCCGCGCAGCGTGCACCGGCTGGCCGACGCCTACCGAACGCGCTCCGGGTTCACCGACGTGACGACCATGGTCTATCCGGGTGCACGCCACGAGATCTTCAACGAGTTCGTGCAGCAGGATGTCCGCGCCGACCTGCTCGCCTGGCTCGACCAGCGCATGCCCGCCCGAGACTGACTCCCGCGCCCGCTCCCTCGGGCGAGGTCCTCGGCCCGGCTGGACACGCGGGCCGGGCAATAGGCTGAACGCATGCACGGCGAATACAAGGTGCCCGGCGGAAAGCTCGTCGTCGTCGACCTCGAGGAGCGCGACGGCCGCATCGCGGACTTCCACCTCGCGGGCGACTTCTTCCTGGAGCCGGACGATGCGCTCGACGACATCGACGCCGCGGTGAACGGACTGCCGATCGAGGCGGATGTCGCGGCCATCGCCGCCGCCGTGCGGTCCGCGCTGCCGAGCGGGGCGCAGCTGCTGGGCTTCACGCCTGAAGCGGTCGGCACCGCCGTGCGCCGCGCCCTCGTCACCGCCCCCGGCTGGCACGACTTCGACTGGGAGATCGTCCATGACAAGCCGGTCTCGCCGCGCATGAACCTCGCGCTCGACGAGGTGCTCACCGGCCGCGTCGGCGACGGCCGGCGGCGCCCGACGCTGCGGATCTGGGAGTGGGACGAGAACGCCGTCGTGATCGGCTCGTTCCAGTCGCTGCGCAACGAGGTCGACCCCGACGGGGCCGCGAAGCACGGCTTCGACGTCGTGCGCCGCATCTCGGGCGGCGGCGCGATGCTCATGGGCGCCAACTCGATCGTCACGTACTCGCTGTACGTGCCCGCATCACTGGTCGCCGGTCTGACGTTCGCGGACTCGTACGCGTTCCTCGACGACTGGGTGCTGCAGGCGCTGCGGACCCTCGGCATCGACGCCACGTACCAGCCGCTCAACGACATCGCCTCGCCGCAGGGCAAGATCGGCGGCGCCGCGCAGAAGCGCCTCGCCAACGGCGGAGTGCTGCACCACGCGACCCTCAGCTACGACATGGACGGCAGGGTCATGACCGAGGTGCTGCGCATCGGCCGCGAGAAGCTCAGCGACAAGGGGACGACGTCGGCCGACAAACGCGTGGACCCGCTGCGCCGTCAGACCGGTCTTCCCCGCGAGGCGATCATCGCCAAGCTCGCGGAGACGTTCCAGAACCTCTACGGCGCCGTCCCCGGTCACATCACCGACGACGAGTACGCCGAGGCCGAGGCGCTCGTGGAGTCCAAGTTCGCGACCGACGCGTGGCTGCGCCGGGTCCCGTGACGGGCGGGGGCGCGTGACCTCGGCTGCGGGAGGAACGGATGCCGCGCCGCGCGGCGCCCCCCGCTCCACCCCGGCGCCCGGCTCGGCGGCTCCCGGCTCCGTCGAGATCCACGAGGGCGACAATCTCGAGGTCATCCGGCGGCTGCCCGACGCCTCCTTCACCCTGATCTACCTCGACCCGCCGTTCAACACCGGCCGCCCGCAGGAGCGCTCGATCGAGACCGCCAGGTCGCGGCATCCGTCCCCCTCCCCATCACCCGACGTCCCCGTCGACTCCCTCTCGGCGAGACCCCAGCGGGCGGACGAGACGGTGGGTGATTCCCACGGTCTCGGCGACCCGGTGGGGTCTCGCCGAGAG
>NZ_JBJDRL010000040.1:0-37978 GCF_044987475.1 Microbacterium sp. ZW CA_36 | reverse complement strand
GCGGCGCGGCTCGCCGTGCCGTGCAAGGGCGCGTCGAAGGCACCCAGCGCGGCCGTGACGACGGCGTAGCCGGATGCCCGCGCCGAGGCCGCGACGCGCGCGGCGAGCGTCGAGACCGCGAGGTCGTGATCGATCACGAGGATGAGCGCGGCATCGAGCAGGCGGCGGCCGTGCGGGTCGTCGGACGCGGCCAGCGCGCGCCACAGCGTGGAGGCGATCGCGTCGGCGTCGCCCTTCGGCGCGAGAGACGCGGGAAGGCCGGTGAGCAGTCGCGCACCGACGCGGATGAGCTGTGACGGGTCCGGGTCGTCGCGTAGGGGATCGGTGGCGCCCAGTGCCGTGACGGCGACGAGCACGCGATCCAGCGATGACGCGGTCTCGCCCAGGGCGGCGATCGTACGGCGCGCCACGGCGAGGTCGTCGTCGGAGGGACTCCGCAGCGACGGCACATCCCAGAGCCAGGCGACGACGTCCTCGAACGACTGCTCGCGTGCGAGGCGCGCGGCCGACCGCTCCCGGTAGTGCAGTCGGTCGTCGTCGATGTGGGCGAGGCTCGTGTCGAGCACCATGAGGGGAGTCCCCGCCACAGCGGTTCCCGGCGCCGCGGCGGGCGAACGGCGGCGCCGTCGCGCGAACGCCTCGACCTCGAGCGGATCGAACGACGAGCCGGCGGCGTCCCGCTCGCGCGAGAGGAGCCCTCGCGACACGTAGGCGTACAGCGACTCCGGTTTGACGCCCAGGCGCGCGGCCGCTTCCACAGCGGTGAGGCGGGGAAGATCGCCCATGATGTTGATCCGATCAAGATTGACGAAAGCGTGATCAAGTTCCGACACTGACTGTAGCGGTATTCGCCCGTCCGACATCCCGGACGGGCTGCCGGGAACGACAGGGAGCCGACATGAGCACGACGACACAGTCCGCCACGAGGGACGTCCCGCGAGGTCTCGCCGGCGTCATCGTGGCCGAGACGACCGTGAGCGATGTTCGCGGCGCCGAGGGCTTCTACCAGTATCGGGACCGCTCGGCGATCGAGCTGGCGGCGTCGGCGACGTTCGAGGACGCGTGGCAGCTGCTGGTGACGGGCGAGCCGGCGACGGGCGCCTCCCGAGCAGCCTTCGCCGCCCGTGTCGCCGCCTCGGCGGAGCGGCGGGGCGACATCGAGGCGGTCGTCGACGCGGTCGCATCCGCGACGCCCGACGTGCTGGCCGGCCTCGCTGCGGCATGGCCGCTGCTCGGCGCGCGGCGCCGCATCCGCCCGCTCTACGACCTCGACGAGGACCAGCGCCTCGACGACGCGATCGCATTCGGCGCGTCGACGCCCGTGATCGTCGGCGCGCTGTGGCGGCGGGGCCGCGGGGAGGCCGTGCTGCCCGCGCTCGACGGCCGCGGCGTCGTCGCGAACTACCTGCACCAGGTGACCGGCACCGAGCCCGACGACGAGACCGAGCGCGCGCTCACTGCGTATCTGATCGCCGTCATGGACCACGGATTCAACGCGTCGACGTTCACCGCGCGGGTCATCGCCTCGACGGGAGCGGATGCCGCCGCTTGTCTGGTCGGCGCACTCGGCGCCCTGACCGGACCGCTGCACGGCGGTGCACCGTCGCGCGCGCTCGACGGGCTGGACGACGTGGGAAGCGCCGAGCGCATCGAGCCGTGGATCCGCGGCGAGCTCGCGGCCGGGCGCCGGCTGATGGGCTTCGGCCATGCCGTGTACCGCACGGCGGATCCACGGGCTGAGCTGATGAAGCGCGTCGCCCTGCGCACCGGCGGTCCGCGCGTCGAACTCGCGGCGCGATTCCAGGAGACGGCCGAACGGGTGCTCGCCGAGGCCAAGCCCGGCCGCGAACTGCACGCGAACGTGGAGTTCTGGGCGGCGCTGGTCATGGAGCGATGCGGGCTGCCGCGATCGATGTTCACGCCGACCTTCGCGGTCGCCCGCACCATCGGGTGGACGGCGCACATCCTCGAGCAGGCGCGGGACCCGAAGATCATCCGGCCGTCGGCGCGCTACGTCGGCCCGCAGGTGCGGGCGGCCGCCTGACCCGAGACCGGTGGGGCGGCGATGCGCCGGTGCGGGGCCTACCGACCGGCGGCGTACCCCTGCAAGCCGCGAGGATTGGCGGCGCCCCAGACGACGCCGGTGGCGGCATCGCGTCCCACCGCCGAGACCCTGCCGAGCGCCCAGTCGCCCGCGCGCGTCACGACGTGTCCCCGGCGCTCGAGGCCTTCGATCAGGGCATCGCCCAGGCGGTTCTCGACGACGGCACCGGCCGGCGTCCACGTGCGCGGCCAGAACGACTCGGGCAGAGACGTCGTGTGCAGCGCGGGCGCGTCGATCGCCTGCTGCGGCGAGTAGCCGCCGACGATGATCCGCAGGAGCGCCAGCAGCTGCCACTGATCCTGCTGGTCGCCGCCGGGGGAGCCGATCGCGAACTCCGGCACGCCGTCGCGCAGGACGAGCGTCGGCGTGAGCGTGGTGCGCGGCCGCCGTCCCGGCGCGAGCGAGGACGGGTGCCCGGGCTCGAGCCAGGTCATCTGCAGGCGCGTGCCGAGACAGAAACCGAGCGCGGGGATCGCCGGCGACGACTGCAGCCAGCCGCCCGACGGGGTCGCCGAGACGATGTTGCCCCAGCGGTCGATGACGTCGAGATGACACGTGTCGCCCCGGGTCTCACCGGACGACGACACCCTCGGCTCGGCGGGCGCGACGGTCGGCTCGCCGGTGCCGAGCGCCGGAGCGTCGTACGTCGTGCGCAGCGGTGGGCGGAACGCCGTGCGCCCGGGCAGCGAGCCCGGCCGGAACTGCGCCGAGGCGGTCTCGGTGATCAGCGAGCGCCGCGCGTCGAGGTACTCGGCGGACAGCAGCGCGTCGAGGTCGACGTCGTCATCGCCGAACCAGCCGTCGCGGTCGGCGTAGGCGAGCTTCTGCGCCTCGAGGATCGTGTGCGCGCCGGCCTCCTGCGACGGATCGAGAAGGTCATCGGCGAGGGGCTCGAGCAGACCGAGCGTCTGCAGGAGCGCCGGCCCCTGCGTCCAGGCGCCCGCCTTCGCGATCGTGCGCCCGCGGAACTCCCGCGTCACAGCCGGCTCGTAGCCGGCGTCGAAGCCGGCGAAGTCGTCGGCCGTGATGACGCCCGCGTGTGCGCCGCCGTCCGAGTGCCGATGCGGCCGCGCGAGGAATGCCGACGCCTCGTGCGCCACGATCCCGGTCTTCCACTCCCGCCGTGCGGCGTCGATGCGGGCGGCGCGGCCCACCGGACCGTCGTCGCGCACGGTGCACGACGCGTGCACCAGCCCGTCGAGGACGGCGGCGTACGCCGGATTGCGCATGACCTGCCCGGCAGCGGGCGGCTGTCCGTCCGGCATCCACAACTCGGCCGAGGTCGTCCAGTCATCCCGGAACAGCTCGGCCACGCGAGCGATGGTCGCGGCGGCGCCCGCCACCAGCGGGTGCCCGTCTCGGGCGTAGCCGATCGCGTACGCGAGCACGTCGGAGAGCTCCCACGTCCCGTGGTCGCGCAGCAGCAGAAGCCAGGCGTCGACGGCGCCGGGCACCGCCGCCGCAAGGCCGCCGGCGCCGGGAACGAGATCGAGGCCTTCGTCGCGATAATGGGCGATCGTCGCACCCGCGGGCGCGGGCCCCTGGCCCATGAGCACCGTCGGGGCGGTGGCGTCCGCGGGCTGGAAGATCGCGACGAGGTCGCCACCGGGGCCGTTGAGGTGCGGTTCGACCACGTGGAGCACGAAGGCCGCGGCGACCGACGCGTCGAACGCGTTGCCGCCGCGCTCCAGCACCGCCTGCGCGGTGGCCGTCGCAAGCCAGTGGGTCGACGCCGACATGCCGAACGTCCCGGTCAGTGTCGGGCGCGTCGTGAACGACGCCGGAGCGGTGTAAGCCACGGGCTCAGCGCCCGCCGGCCGCGATCCAGGCCTCGACCTCGTCCGCGGTCCGCGGGATGGCGGACGACAGGTTGACGGGCCCGTCCTCGGTCATCAGGATGTCGTCCTCGATGCGCACGCCGATGCCGCGGTACTCCTCGGGAACGGTGAGATCGTCGATCTGGAAGTAGAGCCCCGGTTCGATCGTGAAGACCATGCCGGCCTCGAGGATGCCGTCGTAGTACATGTCGCGGCGGGCCTGCGCGCAGTCGTGCACGTCGATGCCCAGGTGGTGGCTCGTGCCGTGCACCATGTAGCGGCGGTGGTGGCCGCCGTTGTCGGCATCCAGCGCTTCCTCGGCCGTCACCGGCAGCAGGCCCCATTCTGCGACCCGTGCCGCGATGACCTGCATGGCGGCCTCATGGACGGAGCGGAACTTCACGCCGGGGCGGGCCGCGGCGAAGGCGGCGTCGGCGGCTTCGCGCACCGTCTCGTAGACCTTGCGCTGCACGTCGGTGAAGCGGCCGCTGACGGGTAGCGTGCGCGTGATGTCGGCGGTGTAGAGGCTGTCGACCTCGACGCCGGCGTCGATCAGGATGAGATCGCCCGGCACCACGGCGCCGTCGTTGCGCGTCCAGTGCAGGTAGCACGCGTGGGGACCGGATGCCGCGATCGTGTCGTAGCCGACCGCGTTGCCGTCGCTGCGGGCGCGCTGATGGAACACGCCCTCCACGACGCGCTCGCCGCGGGGGTGCTCGACGATGGCAGGGAGGTTCGCGACGATGTCGTCGAAGCCGGAGGCGGTCACCTGCACGGCGAGCTCCATCTGCCCGATCTCGTACGCGTCCTTCACGAGCCTCAGCTCCGACACGAACCGCGCGAGGTCGTCGTCCTCGTCGAGGACGACATCGCCGTCGCCGGACTCGAAGTCGTCGATGTGTGCGGTCGCGAGTGCGAGATCCGCAGCGACGCCGGCAAGCGCCGGCCGGGGGCCGATCCAGAACTCGCCGATCGAGGCATCCGAGTAGAACTCGCTCGTCGTGCGGTCGGCGCGCTCGCGGAAGTACAGCGTCACGTCGTGGCCGCCCGACGATCGGGGTTCGAACACCAGCATGGCCCCGGGCTCGGAATCCGACGCCCACCCCGTGAGATGCGAGAACGCCGAGTGCGCCCGGAAGGGGTAGTCGGTGTCGTTGCTGCGCTGCTTCAGCTCACCGGCGGGGATGACCAGGCGCTTGCCGGGGAACGCTGCCGAGACCGCATCGCGGCGCCGCGCCGCGAAAGGCGCCTGCGGGCGCGCCGGGGGCGCGGTGTCGGGGCGCTCGGCCCATCCGGTGGAGATCGTGTCGAGGAAGCCCTGACCGAACGGCTGGCGCCGGTTGGTGCTGGTCGACGGCGGTGTGGCGGTATCCGTGGTGCTCGTGGCGCCGGTGGACTGCTCGCTGGCTGCGCTGCTCATGCGTCCCAGTCTCGCACGCGCGGGCGGCTGCGAGACAGGCTCAGCCGGCCGGCTCGTACTGGACGATCAGCGGGCGATGGTCGGATCCGGAGTCGTCGAGCGACCGCAGCACCAGCGACCCGGATGCGCGCCACTGGGGCGTGGCCATCACGTGATCGATGGGCGCGCCGAGGACGGCCGGCAGGTCGGCCGACCAGGTGCCCAGCGCTCCGTTGCCCGTCTCGACGGCGGCGTCGGTGCAGTGCCCGAGGGTGGCACCGTCGAGCCCCAGACCCGTCATGTGGTCGACGGTCGCGTTGAAGTCGCCCGCCATGATCACGTTGCCGTCGCCGCACTGGTCCGCCAGCCACTGCAGGTCGTCGCGCCAGCTCTGCATATAGCTCGGTCTCGGCGCGACCGCGTGCACGGCGACCACGATGGGGCCCTCGCCCGAGACGGGCATCGCGACGGCGCTCGGCACGGTGGAGGTGTTGCTGGTGCCGTCGAGGGAGGACTCGATGACCGCGTAGTCGCCCAGGTCGGGCGAGATCAGCAGGGTGGTGGATCCGGCATCCCACTCCGTGGACGGATCCGAGGCGTGGTGCGCCCACATCCGGTGGCCGAGGTCGCGCATCGCGAGCGCGACGCTCTCACCGGTCTCGATGGTGGTCTCGGGCAGAGCCACGATGTCGGCATCCATCGCGACGGCGATCTTCGCGATGGTCTCGGGCGGCGTGGCCGGGCCGGCCGTGTTCCACGTCATCACCCGGACGCTGGCGTCGGTCTTGGCAGGCAGCGGGTCGGTGCCGAGGCCGCCGCGAGCCGACAGGACCGCGACGTTCGCCACCGTCGCGATCCCGGCGACGAGCGCGATCGACAGGGCCAGCGGCCGGATCGGCCGCGCAATCGCGAGAAGCAGCGCGAGCAGGGCGGCCGCGGCGAACGCGAGCGCGAGGATGCCGCGGAACGACACGATCTGGGCGATCGGGTAGATGCGCTCGACACGGAAGAAGCCGGGGAACGTGAGCACCGCTGCGGCGATCGCGCACAGCACGGTCACGAGGATCCCGAGCAGGCGAAGCACGTCCGCGACTCTATGCGAGCAGGCTGGGAGATCCGTCAGCGCACCGGGCGTGGCGCGTGGTAGCGCCCGCGCTACGCTCGGAGGATGCCCGGATCGTCCCGACGCCCGCTCCACACGTCGCCGACGCGGCGCGCGGAGCCTCGGGACACCGGCGCTCAGCGCTTCGAAGGACCGAGCGATCTGCACCTGCACTCCGCGAACTCCGACGGCACGCAGCCTCCCGCCGAGGTGATGGCGTCCGCGCATCGACACGGGGTGCGGACGGCGGCGCTCACCGACCACGACACCACCTCGGGATGGGCGGAGGCCGCCGACGCCGCGACATCGCTCGGCATGACCTTCATCGCGGGCATGGAGCTCTCGGCCCGCCACGAATGGCGCAGCGTCCACGTGCTGGCGTATCTGCCGGATCCCGACGAGCCGGCGCTGCGTGCCGAGACCACCCGCATCCGCTCATCGCGGCTGGAGCGCGCCCGGCTCATGGCCGACCGGATCTCTCGCGACTACGACCTCGTGTGGGACGACATCCTCGAGCAGACGAGCGACGGGGCGACCGTCGGGCGGCCGCACATCGCCGACGCGCTCGTGGCCCGCGGCCTCGTGCGCGACCGTGCCGAGGCCTTCGCCGGAATCCTCAGCCCAGGCGGCGACTACTACGTCGCGCTGTACGCACCCGACCCGGTGACCGCCGTGCGGCTCGTCGCCGGCGCCGGGGGAGTGCCCGTCATCGCGCATCCTGCCGGTCGGGCCGGCCTGCTGCCGGTGCGGCTGATGGAGCGGATGCTGGATGCCGGCCTCGCCGGCTTCGAACTCGGACACCGCGAGAACCGGGAGCCGGCCCTCACCACGCTGCGCGACCTCTGCCGCGAGCGCGACCTCATCGTCACCGGCTCGAGCGACTACCACGGTCTGGGCAAGCCCAACCAGCCGGGCGAGAACACCACGAGCGACGACATGGTCGCGCGCATCATCGAGCGGGCGACGGGAAACGCCCCTGTCTACCCGTGAGGGCGGACAGAGGCGTCTCCGTGCGGTGCGTGCCGCAGCTCAGGTGATCAGCTCAGCGCCTTGGCCTTCAGCGCGTCGTACTCGGCCTGCGTGATCGTGCCGGCGTCGAGCAGACCCTTCGCCTTGGCGATCTCGTCGGCGGCGCTGGCGCCGCCCGAGCCCGCGACGGACTTGATGTAGGCGTCCTGGGCGCTCTGCAGCTCGGAGGCCTGCTTCGCGCTGCGCTGGGCCATGCCGTTGCCGCGTGCGATGAGGTAGACCAGCAGCGTGAGGAACGGGACGAAGATCAGGAAGATGATCCAGACCGCCTTCCACCACCCGTTCAGCTTGTGGTCGCGGAACAGGTCGCCGATGACGGCGAACAGCGCGAACAGGTACGCCATGAAGAAGAAGATCCAGAGGAACCACCAGATGATGTCCCAGAAGGAGCCCCAGAAGCCCTGGTACTCATATCCGGTGGTGACGGCATCGAGGATGTGCACGATACGCCTTTCTTGACTGCGAGGTTGCGGCGCCACGTGCGCCGCTTGCGCTCACCATAGCGCGGTCGCGATGCCGCATGACGGCACCGCGACCGGAGAAGACGAATCAGGCGCCGACCGTGGCGCCGCCCGCCGGCGCGGACCCGCCGCCGCTGCCGCCGCGACGGCGACGGCGCCGACGCGGCGCGGGCTTTCCGTCGTGGTGCTCCTTGCCGCCGCCGTCGTGGGTCCCGCCGCCGTCGGTGGAACGGTCGCCGTCGGTCGACGGTCCGCTCTGCTCCGCCGAGGCCGATGCGCCGCCGTCGACGGGCTCGAAGGTCGAGCCCACACGCTCGGAGTCGCCCCGGCGCCGGCGACGCCGGCGGCCCGGGGCCTGGCCGTTGGTCTCGACCTCTGCCGCGGCATCCGCTGCCCGTTCGGGCTGCACGCGGACGGCCTGGGTCTTCGGGGCGGTCACGATGCGCCCCTTCGTGCCGGCCGGGATGTCGAGATCGCTGAACAGATGCGGGCTGGAGGAATACGTCTCGACGGGCTCCGGCTGCCCGAACTCGAGCGCCCGGTTGATGAGGGCCCACTTGTGCAGGTCCTCCCAGTCGACGAAGGTGACCGCGATGCCCGTCTTGCCCGCGCGGCCGGTGCGGCCCGCGCGGTGCAGGTACGTCTTCTCGTCGTCGGGGATCGTGTGGTTGATGACGTGGGTGACGTCGTCGACGTCGATGCCGCGCGCCGCCACGTCCGTGGCGATGAGCACGTCCTTCTTGCCGGCCTTGAAGCCGGCCATGGAGCGCTCGCGCGCCTCCTGGCTCATGTCGCCGTGCACCGACGCGGTGTTGAAGCCGCGGTCGCCGAGCTCGTCGGACAGTCGCTGCGCCGCGCGCTTGGTGCGCGTGAAGATCACGGTCTTGCCGCGGCCCTCGGCCTGCAGGATGCGGGCGATGACCTCGTCCTTGTCGAGCGAGTGCGCGCGGTACACGAGGTGGTTGATGTTGGCCTGCGTGAGGCCCTCGTCGGGATCGGTCGCGCGGATGTGGATCGGGTTCGACATGAACCGGCGGGCCAGTGCGACGATCGGGCCGGGCATCGTCGCCGAGAAGAGCTGCGTATGACGGATGGCCGGCACCTTCGAGAAGATCTTCTCGATGTCGGGCAGGAACCCGAGGTCGAGCATCTTGTCGGCCTCGTCCAGCACGACCTCGGTCGCGTGCGAGAGGTCGAGCAGCCGCTGGTTGTTCAGGTCGATCAGTCGGCCGGGGGTGCCGACGACGATCTGAGCGCCGGCCTTGAGCTGGTCGATCTGGCCCTCGTAGGCCTTGCCGCCGTAGATGGCGACAACGCTGGTCGGGCGCCCCGAGGTGAGCATGTCCATGTCTTCGTAGACCTGCACGCACAGCTCGCGCGTCGGCACCACGATGAGCGCCTTGACGCCGGGCGCCGGTGTCGGACCGAGCCGCTGGACGACGGGGATGCCGAAGCCGAAGGTCTTGCCGGTGCCGGTCTTCGCCTGGCCGATGATGTCCTGGCCGGGGAGGCCGAGGGGGATGGTCTGCTCTTGGATGGGGAATGCGTCGACGATGCCCTTGGCGGAGAGCGCCTCGACGATGTCCTGATCAACGCCGAGTTCGGCGAAGGTCGTCACGATGTGTGCCTGTCCGGCAGTGAGATGCTGCCTGGGTTCTTGCCCGGGCGCGGTTCCGGCCTCGTCGAGGTCGCCGCGCGGGCGGAAGTGCGATCCACGCCCTTCTCTCCCACAGGCGCGGGCGCCCCGATCCGACGCCGGGGACGCTACCCACGATACCGGAGGTATCCGGCGCGGACACGTACGGGCCGCCGCCTCGTAGGCTTTCGTGCATGGTGAAGTGGTTCTGGCAGCGGCGGGAGACGGGCCGCAAGCTGCAGCTGCGCTCGCGCGACGAGCTGAGCGGCGGCAATCGTGTGGACTTCGAGGAGCTCGCTCCCGACATCGACACGTTCCTCGGTCAGGCCGCCTACCTGCAGCTGGGCTTCTTCGAGACGCTCACCGAGCTGATCCAGACGACTCCGGAGCTCGGGGAGAAGGAGGCGGTCTCGCGCGCCGCCGGCGCCGCGCTCACCAAGCACGAGGCGCTCGTCTCGCTCATCCGCGAGCGCGGCGACGATCCGACCGCGATCATGCGGCCGTTCCGCGAGCCGCTCGACGGCTTCCGCGCGGCGACCCACGGGGTCCGTTCGCAGGAGACGATGCTGTCGGTGCACATCACCGCGGGCATGCTCGACGACTTCTACCTCGCGCTGTCGGCGAGCTACGGCGACACCGGAGACCGCGTCGCCCGCATCCTCCAGGCCGACGACGACCGGCAGGCCATCGTGGAGCTGATCACCGAGACCATCGCGAGCGACCCCGAGTGGAAGTCGCTGCTGGCGCTGTGGGGCCGCCGGCTGGTCGGCGACACCCTGCTCATCGCCCGCGCCGCGCTGCGGCCGTTGTCACTGGGCCGTGCCGAGGAGCAGAAGGTCGAGCCTGTCTTCACCGAGCTCATGGCCGCCCACTCGCGTCGCATGGACGCGATGGGCCTCGCGGCCTGAACCGCCGGTGACACGCCGCGCGACTGCGCGGGCGTTCTCGTCCGTCGCGTCGGCGTCGGTCCGGTGTCAGCAGTGCTCCGCCAGGTCAGCCGATCCCGAGGCTGGTCTTCTCCCGCGCGTCGTGGGCGACGCGGACGCGGGAGATCGCGATGATCGCCGGGTAGGTGACGACGATCGGGACGATCAGCGCCGCGAGCCACGGCCACGGGGTGTCGATGCCGACGCCCACCCACGTCAGGATCGCCCACGCGAGGCCCGCCGAGACCGCGCCGATCATCGGGGCGAGCACGACGCCGCGCGTGAGGCGCTGGTGCAGCTGGAAGTGGATGCCGAGGCCGACGGCCGCGCCGACGATGAAGGCGATGAGGATCTGCACGTCGCGGGTCCGCTCAGGCGACGAAGCCGACGCGGCGGGACTCCTCGGAGCCGAGCTCGATGTACGCCAGGCCGGCGGTGGGGACGATGTACGAGTTGCCCTTGGCATCGGCGAACGTCACGTGCGTCGCGCCGGCGTCGAGCGCCGCGGCGACGGACTTCTTCACGTCGGCCGCCGGCTCGTTCGTCTCGAAGTTGAGCTCGCGGCCGGTGTTCGCGATGCCGATGCGGATCTCCACGTGACTGACCTCCTGCGCGGGGCGACGGTGTACTTGCCGAAAGGCTGAGGGCTCCCCGGACGCATGGCAACTCTACGACACCGCGGAGCGGCATCCGCCCGCCCTGGACACGCTCTGGGCGAACGGCCGATGTCGGCCGTGCGCGCTACCGTCGAAGGGTGACCCCGGGGAGCCAGCAGCGCGCGACGTACGCGCCGGACGCGTCTCAGAAGGCCGTCATGGTCCTTCCCGTCGAGGCATCGGGTGTCGTCGTCGGCGCCCCCGGAACGGGCAAGACCGAGACGCTGGTCGCCCGGGTGGCGGCACTCGTCGAGGCCGGCGTCGATCCCGACACCGTGCTCGTGCTCACGCCGTCCCGCCAGACCGCGACGGCCCTGCGCGACCGGCTCGGGCTCGCCGTCGAGGTGGCGACGACCGGTCCGCTCGCCCGATCGGTCGCGTCGTACGCGTTCCAGATCGTGCGGGCGCACGCGGTGGCCGTCGACGCCGACCCGCCGCAGCTTCTCACCGGTGGCGACGAGGACCAGATCATCCGGGATCTCCTGGAAGGCGACGAAGAGGACGAGGCTGCGGGTGCGGCGCGCTGGCCGGACTGGCTCGGCACGGCGATCCGCGGCACCGCCGGCTTCCGCACGGAAGTGCGCACCTTCCTCGCCGAATGCACCACGCTCGGCATCGGGCCGCAGCGCCTGCGCGAGCTGGGCGAGCGCCACGAGCTGCCCGCCTGGGTCGCGCTCTCCTCGTTCTTCGCCGAGTACCTGCAGGTGCGGGACGGCATGCGTGGCGCGCACCGGGATGCCGCGGGACTCGTCCGCGAGGCGGTCGGCCTGCTGCGCACGGCGCCGGCCGGCAGCCCTGCGGTCGACCGGGTGAGGGTGGTGCTCGTCGACGACGCGCAGGAGCTGACGCTCGGCGGTGTCGAACTGCTGGAAGCCGTGCGCGCGCGCGGTGCCGCGGTGCTCGCGTTCGGCGATCCCGATGTGGGCTCCGGCTCGTTCCGCGGCGCGACGCCCGAGAACTTCGCACGCCTGGCGGCGTCGCTCGGCGCGGTGCACGTGCTCGCCGGAGGGCATCGCGGCACCGGGTGGCAGCGCGAGCTCGTCGGGCGGGTCACCCAGCGCATCGGCGCGGTCGGCGTGGTCGCGCATCGCGGCGCCGCCTCCCACGCCGAGCCCGACGCGTCGGTGCGGGTGCTCACCCTGAACTCGACGGCGGAGGAGTACGACGCCGTCGCCCGCGTGCTGCGTGAGCGTCACGTGCACGACGGCGTGCCGTGGCGGGAATGCGCCGTGATCGCCCACGACACGCGACAGGTCGCGGCGCTCGAGGCCGAGCTGTCGGCCAGAGAGGTGCCCGCGCGCTCGAGCGGCCCCGGCCGGGCGCTCGGCGCGGTGCGGCCGGTGGCAGATCTGCTGCGGCTCGTCGAACTCGCCTCCCGTGACGACTGGACCTTCGAGGACGTGTCTGCGGCGCTGGTCGGCACGTACGGGCGGCTCGACGTCATCGAGCTCCGCCGGCTTCGTTCGGCACTGCGCCATGCCGAGCTGCAGCGCGTGCTCGACGCCGACGCGGAGCAGGCGGAAAGCGCGCAGGGAGCCGAGCGCTCGGGGCGCGACCTTGTCCTGTCGGCGATGCGGCAGCCGCTGGAGTTCGACCTGCTCGACACGCGCGAGGCACGCCGCGCGGGCTCGCTCGCGCGCACCCTCCAGGCGCTGCGCGACGACCTGGACCGCGGCGCGACCGCCCACGAGCTGCTCTGGACGGCGTGGGACCGCAGCGGGCTCGCGCGCCCCTGGGCGGAGCTCGCGCGGGGGAACGGCCCTCTGGCCGAGCAGGCGCATCGCGACCTCGACGCCCTGGTCGCGCTGTTCCAGGCTGCGAAGCGTTTCGTCGAGCGCTCGCTCGACGCCGATCCGCGCGTGTTCGTGCGGTCGATCCTCGACAGCGGCGTCGCGGAGGACCGCCTGGAGGCTCCGACGCGCGACGACAGCGTCCGCATCATGACACCGGCGGGCGCCCTGGGCCTGGAGTTCGACACCGTCGTCGTCGCCGGTGTGCAGGACGGCGTATGGCCCAACACGCGCCTGCGGGGGAGCCTGCTCGACACCTGGCGACTGGCGGATGCCGCCACCCGCTCCGACGGCGAGACGCTGGGTGCCTTCGACCGCCGCCGCGCGGCGATGCACGACGAGCTGCGACTGCTCGCGCGCGCCCTGTCGCGCGCCACGGCCCAGGTGATCGTGACCGCCGTGAACGACGACGACACCGGCCCCAGCGTCTTCTTCGAGCTGCTGCCCGACCCCGAGCCGCTGGAGCTCGACCATCCGTTGTCATTGCGCGGACTCGTGGCCCGGCACCGGAGGACGCTCACCCAGCAGGGATCGCGGGCGCTGACTGCGGCCGCGCCGCGCCCGGCCTCGCCACCGGCGGGACCTTGGGCGACCTCCGCGGCACGCGCCGCCGAACAGCTCGCCCTGCTGGCGGACGCCGGAGTCCCCGGCGCCGCCCCACGCGAGTGGTACGGCGTCTCCGGTCCGACGTCGATCGGTCCCCTCCGTGACCTGTCGCGAGAGGACGTGCGCGTCTCCCCGTCGCGCCTGCACGCCCTCGAGGAGTGCGAGCTGAACTGGGTCATCGCAGATCTCGGCGGCGACCCCGGTGGGACGACCGCGGGCCTCGGCACGATCATCCACGCGGCTCTCGAGCACGCCGCCGGCCACGACGAAGCGGCTCTCTGGGCCGAGGTCGAGGCACGCTGGGGCGAGCTGACATTCGAGGCCGCCTGGCGTGACCGCGCCGAGCAGGCACGCGCGCGCGACCTGGTGCGCCGCCTGCACCTGTATCTCCGACGCTTCGACGACGCCGGCGGCACGTTGATCGGGGCCGAGCCCCACTTCGAGGTGCACATACCGCTGGTCGACGGCGAGGTCGCACAGGGCCCGGACGCGACGCTTCCCGATCCGGCATCCGACACCACCGGTGCCGACGGCCACCGCGTGATCCTGTCGGGATACATCGATCGTGTCGAGCTCACGCCGGAGGGGACCGTGGTCATCATGGACCTCAAGACCGGCAAGCGCGAGCCGCAGACCGATGCCAAGGTGCTCGACAACCCGCAGCTCGCGGCTTACCAGCTGGCGTTCGAGTCCGGCGCGATCGCCGAGGCGAACGGACACCCTGCCGGCGGCGCGAAGCTTCTCGTACTCCGCCCGACCGCGACGAAGTCCGACTACGCGACACCGTGGCAGCCACCGTTCGACGACGAGCGGAGGGATGCATTCCTCGGCCGGATCCGCACCGCCGTGGCGGTCATGCGAGGCGAGACCTTCACCGCTCCCTACGAGGAGCACTGCCGCGACGAGCACTCGTACGGACTGTGCCGCATCCACACCGTGGGCGCGGTGAGCGCCTCGTGACCGTCGTGCAGGGCGTTTCGACGCAGCCGATGGTCGCAGGCGCCGTCGCGCCGACCCCGATGCTGTCGGCGCGGGTCATCGCGGCGGCGCTCGGCCAGTTCCCCCCGACGGTCGAGCAGACGGCGGTCATCGAGGCGCCGCTCGCGCCGGCTCTCGTCGTCGCGGGTGCCGGCAGCGGCAAGACCGAGACGATGGCGGCGAGGGTCGTGTGGCTCGTGGCGAACGGCATCGTCCGCCGCGACGAGGTGCTCGGCCTGACCTTCACCCGCAAGGCTGCCGGTGAACTGGCGGAGCGCATCCAGAAGCGGCTCACCCGCCTGGCCGAGTTCGAGCGGCGCGGCCTGCTCCCCGCGCTGCCGGGCCTGGCGGAGGCAGGAGCACTCGTCGCGTTCGGCGAGCTCGAGCGGTCCGGCGCCGATGGCGCTCGCGCGACCGCCGAACGCCATCGGCTGCTCGACGCGCTCGCACACGCGGTGGACGCGACCGCGCAGGATTCGGCCGACGACGCGCTGCTGCATCGACCGACCGTGGCGACGTACAACAGCTTCGCCGACCAGATCGTCCGCGAGCACGCCCTGCGGATCGGACGGGATGCCGAGGCGGCCGTCCTCTCCGAGTCGGCGGCGTGGCTGCTCATGCGCCGGGTCGTCTTCGCCTCCGACGATCCGCGCCTCGAGGAGCGAGGTGAGGCGGTCCGATCCATCGTCGACGCGGCGCTGCGGATCGCGCGCGACGGCGTCGACAACCTGGTCGACTTCGACGCACTCGCCGCGTTCCCCGAGCGCTTCCGCACGGTCCGCGAACTCCCCTCGACCAACCGGCGGACGACCGTCTACGCCGACGTCGCCGATGCGGTGGAGCGGGTCGACGCCCTGGCGCTCCTGACCGATCTGGCCCGGGAGTACGCCGCCGAGAAGCTGCGGCTCGGGGTCATCGACTTCTCCGACCAGGTCGCCGGCGCGCTCGAAGTCGTCGCCAGCCATCCCGCTGTGGCGGACGACCTCCGCGATCGCTACCGCGTCGTCCTTCTCGACGAGTACCAGGACACATCGGTGGCGCAGACCGACCTGCTGGCAGCGCTCTTCGCGGGCACCGGGGTGATGGCCGTGGGTGATCCGCATCAGGCGATCTACGGCTGGCGCGGCGCGAGTGCCGGCAACCTCGGCGGATTCTCCGACGCGTTCTCCCCGGGCTCGCCCTGCGCGCGCTACGCGCTCCTGACGAGCTGGCGCAACAGTGCCTCCGTGCTGACGGCGGCCAACGCCGTGCTCGCGCCGCTCGCGGCATCCGGCGGAACCGTCGCGGTCGAGGAACTGCGCGCACGGCCCGGCGCCCCGGCGGGTGCCGTCGAGCTCGGCTTCGACGCCGACCTCGACACCGAGGCCGATCGCGTGGCCGAGTGGTTCGCACGGGTGCGCGCGGAGCGCGCGCAGGAGGGCCTGCCCACGACCGGGGCCATCCTCTTCCGCAGCAAGAAGCACATGGTGCGCTTCGGCGACGCGCTCGGGCGGCGCGGCATCCCGCATCGCATCCTCGGCCTCGGCGGACTGCTCTCGACGCCCGAAGTGGTCGACGTCGTGTGCGCCCTGCGGGTCATCAGCGACCCGTCCGCGGGCTCTGCGCTCATCCGCCTCCTGTCGGGGCCGCGCTGGTCGATCGGCCTGCCGGATCTGCGGGAGCTGGCCGCGCTCTCGCGACGCCTCGCGCGGCACGACACCGCCCTCCAGCCGCTCGCTCCCGAGGTGGTCGAACGCATCCGGGGCAGCGCCGGCGACGACGACGGCTCGCTCGTCGACGCGCTCGACTTCGTCCTGCGACAGAAGCCCGACCACGGCTGGCTGACCGGATTCACGCCCGATGCCCGCGAGCGGCTGCGCGACGCCGCATCCGTCTTCGCCGGGCTCCGGCAGGCCAGTGGGATGCCGATCCCCGAACTCGTGCGGCTGATCGAACTGGAGCTGCGCCTCGACATCGAGCTCGCCGCGAACGAGACGCGAGGACCCGCACGCATCGCGTCGGCTCAGCTGCGGGCGTTCGTCGACGAGGTCCACGCGTTCCTCGCGGCGGACGAGACCGGCTCGCTCTCCAGCCTGCTCGCCTGGCTCGACCACGCCGAGCAGCTCGACGAGTTCGCGCCACGCACCGAGCCCCCCGAGGACGACGTCGTGCAGCTGCTGACCATCCACGGGTCGAAGGGCCTCGAATGGGATGCCGTGGCCGTCGTGCGCCTCGTGAAGGACGAGCTGCCGAGCGCGCCGCGCGACACCAAGGCCTGGCTGGGCTTCGGGGTGCTGCCGTATGCGTTCCGCGGGGACTCCGCCTGGCTGCCTGCCCTGGGCTGGCAGTCCGCCCAGACGCAGCAGGAGCTCAAGGAGGCGATCGACGCGTTCGTCGAGGCGAACCGGGGCCGGCAGCTCGAAGAGGACCGACGGCTCGCCTACGTCGCGGTGACGCGCGCCCGCGACCACCTGCTGCTCACCGGGGCGACGTGGTCGGGCACCAAGCGCCCGCGCACGCGCAGTGTGTTCTTCACCGAGATCGCCGAGGCGCTCGGCGTGACGCTGCCCGACGACGAGGCCGGCGACGATCCCTACCAGGGGGAGCGCCGGGTGCTGCAGTGGCCGATCGATCCGCTCGGTGGGCGCCGGGCGTCGGTCGAGGATGCGGCGCGCGCCGTCGAGGCCGCCTCGGCCGCGCCGCCCGGAGAGCTCGACCCGCAGGCGGCGCTGCTCCTCGCCGAACGCGACGCACGCCGCGCGCGGCCGGTGCACACCGCGCCGACTCGCATCGCCGCATCGCGGTACAAGGAGTACGTGGCCGACCTCGAAGGAACCCTGGCCGGCATCGCGCGGCCGATGCCGGAACGTCCCTTCCGGCAGACACGGCTCGGCACGCTCTTCCACGCCTGGGTCGAGCAGCGATCCGGACGCGCCGGTCTCGGCGGCTCCCTCGACGACGCGCTGTGGGAGACCGATGAAGAGGTGTCCGGCACCGAGGCATCCGTCGAGGACGCCGCCGCGCTGGCGGCGCTGCGCGAGCGGTTCCTCGCGTCGGAATGGGCGTCGCGGCAGCCGATCGAGGTCGAGACCGAGATCGACTTCACGACGATCGGCCCGGACGGGCTGCCGCACATCGTCATCTGCAAGCTCGACGCCGTGTATCGGCGCGAAGACCGCGGTGGCCGTATCGAGATCGTCGACTGGAAGACGGGGGTCGCGCCGCGCACCCCGGCCGAGAAGGACGAGCGGATGCTGCAGCTCGAGCTCTACCGCCAGGCCTACCACGCCAAGCACGGCGTCCCCGTCGATGAGATCGACGTCACGCTCTACTACGTCGCGGAGGACGTCATCCTGCGGGGCTGACGTCGGGACGGCGGGCCGAGGCCGCCGCTGCGGTCGGCGTGGGGCGTCGGCGTCCGACGGCCCGGCGAGCGTCGCGGCGGGCGACGCGGGGTCAGTCCGCTCGCCAGCGGCGCAGCGCCGCCTCGGAGGCGCGTTCCGCCTCGGCCGCGGCATCCGTTCCCGTCTCGTCGTCGTGCGTCCTGGGCGCAGGGAGCTGCACGGGCGCCAGGTGCGGCAGCGCGATCGGTGCCGTGGAGACGTCGTCGGACGGATGGGGCGCCGCTGCTGCTGCCGATGAGGCGGCGGGAGCGCGGTCGGTGTCGCGGACCACGTCGCGGAAGGCGGCGAGGTCGGCCTCGGTGAGCTCCTCGGTGTCGAAGCGGGCGGCGTTCTGCCGAACCGGACCCGTGTCTGCCGCTTCGTCGGCCACCCACTGGGCGAGCTCTTCCGGATCGTACGCGTCGGTGTGCATCGAGGTGTCGACCGTCGACGGCGACGCATCCGGCGTGCGTTCGAGGAGGGCGATGGCGTCGTCGACGTCGAGCGCGGCATCCGACACGATGTCGTCTCCCGCGACCCCTGCGGCCAGCGATTCCAGGAGTTCGACGGCATCGGCGACGATGTCGTCGCGGTCCACGTCGTTCCCGTGCACGAGCCATTTCGCGAACTCGAGCTCTGCGTAGAGGCGCGAGCGCTCACGTGCACGGGCGTCCGGGGCGCGACCGCTGCCGGCCACATAGGCCGCGTACACGTCGTCTGCCGCCTCGGGCGCGGACGCCAGCCACTGCAGGTCCGTCGCCGGGTCGCCGATCGACAGGCCGTGCCATTCGAGCAGGCCGGTGACCGTGGGCACTCCATCGAGGTCCTCGAACAGGAACGAGGCCGCACCCGCGCCGCCGAGCACGACGGCGGACTCGAAGCGCCAGAGGTCGTCGGAGTCTGCCGCGCGATGCCAGCGACGCGCGAGACTCACCGGGAGCCGACGCGTGGCGACCGCGCGTTCGATGAGGCGCGTGACGTCGGCGCGGACCTGGGGCGGCGTGCGGGCCGGGAGCCCCTCGCCTTTGACGATCGACTGCGGCAGCGCGTGGAGGGCAGCCAGCGCCGCACCCAGTGAGGTGGCCGCACCGCGGCCGGCCGGCAGGTGCGCGGCATCGACCCGGTAGCCGGGAAGGAAGTCGACGACAACGACGCGCGTGTCGCCGAGCCCGGCCTCACCGAGCAGTTCCGGCGCGCGGAAGGGGAGGAGACCGCGGACACCCGGGGTCAGCGCGCGCAGCGCGCGCACCTCGGCAGCGAGCTCGGTCCCCGCTGTCGGGTCGGCGGGAACCCGCACGACGACGCGCCGGCCGTCGTCCAGGTCGGCGACAGCGGCGTCGTAGCGACCGGTCGATCCCTCGGTGAGGGCCCCGACCCCGACGACGCCGACCCGAGGCAGAGCCGACGTGACCGACGCGGCTAGAGTGAGGGGTGAGCGTGCCATGTGCCCAGGGTAGGTCGGTCGCGCTCGTCCGTCCCCGCGCCACGCCCGGCCCTGAACGACGAAGCGGAGCATGTTCGATGACGGCGCCCGACAGTACGAGCCTTCCTCCGCTGGCACGCCCGGGCCTCGACCGCGCGGCCGAGGAGCGACTCGCACCAGGCCTCATCGATGCGCTGAAGACGGATGCCGCGACGCGCGTGCTCGTGATCGCGGGCGACTCGGCCCCACTGGCCGCGCCTGACGCGCTGCTGTGGCGGGCGCCCGCGGAGGTGCCCGAGGATGCCGAATGGGCCTTCCTCGGACGGCACCACGACGGTGGCGCGCTGCTGGCCGCGGTGTTCCCGACCCAGGCGGACGAACTCTTCTCCGCTCCGGCGGGCTGGGCGGGTCTGCGCTCGGCGGGTGCGGGGCTCTCGGCAGCCGAGGCAGGCGCCTTCGTCGAGGCACTGAGCCTCGGACGGTGGCTGCTGGACGCCCCGTTCTGTCCTGCGTGCGGCCACCGGACGGTCCTCGGCGACGCCGGCTGGTCGCGCCGGTGCCCGAACTGCGGACGCCAGCACTTCCCGCGCACCGACCCCGCGGTGATCGTCGCCATCACGAGCGCCGATGACCCCGACCTCCTGCTCCTGGGCTCCAACGCCCTGTGGGGCGCCGACCGGTTCTCGTGCTTCGCGGGCTTCGTCGAAGCAGGAGAGTCGCTCGAAGGCGCGGTGCGGCGCGAGGTGGCCGAGGAGTCCGGCGTGCAGGTCGGCGTCGTCACCTATCGCGGTTCGCAGGCATGGCCCTATCCCCGTTCGCTCATGGTCGGCTTCCTGGCTGCGGCGCTCGACGACGGTGCGGCGGAGGCCGACGGCGATGAGATCGCAGCCGTGCGCTGGTTCACCCGCGACGAGATCGGCCGGGCGCTCGCGGGCGAGGGTGACGTCGTGCTGCCTGGTCGCGCCTCCATCGCGCATCGCCTGATCGCCGACTGGCACGCGGAGCGCGCATGACCGCTGACGTGCTCGCGGGGCTCGACGACAACCAGCGGGAGGCGGCGACGGCGCTGCGCGGGCCGGTCGTCGTGCTCGCCGGCGCCGGCACCGGGAAGACCCGCGTCATCACGCATCGCATCGCCCACGGCGTCGACACCGGCGCGTACTCGCCGGGACGCGTGATGGCGGTGACCTTCACGACCAAGGCGGCCGGCGAGATGCGGGGGCGGCTGCGGGCGATGGGCGTCGGCGGCGTCGCCGCACGCACCTTCCACGCGGCGGCGCTCGCGCAGCTCAACTTCTTCTGGCCGACACTGGCCGGCGACAGCGCCCCGGGGATCATCGACAACAAGGTGCGCCTGCTCGCGCACGCGGCCGACAGCATCGGGCTCTCTCCCGACGTGGCGACGCTGCGCGACGTCGCCTCCGAGATCGAGTGGCGGAAGGTCTCGATGCTGAGCGTCGACGGCTACGTCGCGGCACGGCCCAACGGGGTCGGGCGGCTCGGCGTGGATCGTGTCGTCGCGCTGCAGCACGCGTACGAGAAGCTCAAGGACGAGCGGCGGCAGCTCGACTTCGAGGACGTCCTGCTCGCCTGTGCGGGCATGCTGGAAGCCGAGCCGCAGGTCGCCAAGGCCGTGCGCGAGCAGTACCGGCACTTCACGGTGGACGAGTTCCAGGACGTCTCGCCGCTGCAGAACCGACTGCTCGAGCTCTGGCTCGGGGACCGGCGCGACATCTGCGTGGTGGGCGACGCCAGCCAGACGATCTACTCGTTCGCCGGCGCCGATGCCTCGTTCCTCCTCGACTTCCCGTCGCGGCATGAGGGCGCGCGCCTCGTCCGGCTCGAGACGAACTACCGATCGGATGCCCCGATTCTGGCGGTCGCGAACGAGCTGATGCGCGGGCGCCCGGGAGCCCTCCACCTGACCCCGGCCGCGCGGCGATCCACGGAGACCGCCGCGCAGGAGCCTGTTCCCACGGTGACCGCGTTCGAGGACGACCGCTCCGAGGCGCGCGCCGTCGCGATGCGCATCACCGAGCAGATCGCGGCCGGCGCCGACCCCGGGCACATCGCGGTGCTCTACCGCGCGCACGCGCAGTCGGCCGAGCTCGTCGCGGCGCTGGCCGACGCCGGCATCGCGACGAGCGTGCTCGGCGGGCGGCGCTTCTTCGACATGCCGGAGGTGCGGCAGGCGGTCATGGAGCTGCGTGCGGCGTCGGTTGCGCCGATCGAGAGCGGCTTCGTCGACACGGTGCGCGACATCCTGCGCTCCCGGGGGCTCACCGACGAGCCGCCCGAGGCCGGCGGCGCGCTGCGCGACGCATGGGAGGCGCGCGCCGCGCTGCTCCGCCTGGCGCAGGAGGCTCCTGAAGGCACGACCCTGCGGGCGTTCACCGACGAGCTCACCGCTCGGGCGAAGGTGCACGACGAGCCGGCGATGCGCACGGTCACCCTGGCGACGCTGCACGCGGCGAAGGGTCTGGAGTGGGACCACGTGCACCTCATCGGCGTGGCGGAAGGGCTGCTGCCGATCTCGTACGCGACGACCTTCGAACAGGTCGACGAGGAGCGGCGCCTGGCGTACGTGGGCATCACGCGGGCTGGGCGAACGCTGTCGCTGACCTGGTCGCGAGGCGTACGGGAGCGGCAGCCGTCGCGGTTCCTGCGAGAGATCGGCAGCGGCACTCTGCGTGCGGTCGGTGCGACCGGACATTCCGGTGGAGCGAGCCGGCGCGCAGGCTCACCGACCGCGTCCGCGACGCCGAGGGGTTCCGCGCGCGCTCCGCGATGAGCCGACCCGCCACGATCCCCGCCTCCCACAGCACCGCCGGCTCCGTCTCGACCGGGCGTCCGAGCAGCTGCGCCGCGACGGCCGGCCAGGACGGATCGTCGTCGCGGCGCTGTGCGGCGACGCACGCGAGGCAGGCGGTGCGCCCGGGCTCCACGAAGGGGCCGATGTCCGCCCCCGAACCGGTGAGCGCCACCGGCACGTGGGGGATGTCGGCGCTCATCAGTGCTGCGGACGCACCGGGCGCGACGAGGCGGTGGACCACGAACACCACCGCAGCAGTGTCGGGGCCGGCGCGGTCGACCGGGTCGAAGCGGTGGGCGACGTCGACGTCGTAGCCCGCCGCCGAGAGACCGGTGCCCACGGCATCGCGATAGTGCTCGGGCACGTCCGGCGCGCAGTGCAGTGCGACACGGCGCCGGGCTGCGGCATCCGTCGTCAGCGCACGCCGGATGCGTGTGAGGAACCGGCCGGCCGCGGCGGCGTCCGGAGCGCCGAGCGCCTGCGCGAAGGGGACGAACGCGCCGTCGGGGACCCCGCGCTCAAGCTCGCGCAGCACCCGCAGCTGCCACGGCTCGGGATCGTCGAGGATCGCGACGGGCTCGGAGCCGAACTGGAGGGCGGTGTCGCTTCGCCACACCGGCGGATACGCAGGGTCGAGTCGCAGCATGCGCCCGATCCTGCCGCACGCGACGTCATCCTCGACCGGTATCCACAGGCGCGGCCTCGGCCAGCCGGGTTTCGTGGGTCTGGGGAGGAGGGGCCCCAGACCGCACCTGTCACACCGGTCGGTGATCGTCGGGAGCGCTGCCCCCGTCGTCCTCGTCCGACGCGTCATCCGGCGAGGGACCGTCGGACAGGCCCTCGGTCGCCGGCGCCGCACCGTCGGACTCGCCCCTGACAGCGGGCGCCCCTGGCTCCTCGCCGGCGAGGAGACGGGCGAGAGCGTCGTCCATCTCGTCGCGCGCCGGCTCCTCGCCCCGCGCCCGCGCCTCCAGGCGGGCCACGAGAGCGGCGGGGTCGTCGATGTCGGCGGCGGCCGGCATGAGGTCGGGGTAGTCCCACAGCGCGTCGCGCGCCGCCGGACCCACGGCATCCGTCACGGCACGCCACATCGCCGCAGCCTCACGCATGCGGCGGGGACGGATCTCGAGGCCCACGAGCGAGCCCAGCGCGCGCTCGGCGGGCCCGCCGACCGCACGGCGACGGCGCACCGCCTCCGCGATGCGCTGCGCGGCGGGCAGGCGCGATGTCGCATCCTCGGTGACGACCTCCACCCAGCCCTCGATGGTCGCCAGCAGGTTCTCGAGACGCGCGAGGGCGGCGTCCTGCGCCTCCGAGCGCGCCGGCAGCAGAGCGCCGCTCTCGATCGCCTTGCGGAGCTCCTCCGGCTCGGACGGGTCGAACCGCGTGGCGAGGTCCTCGAGCGCGTCGGTGTCGACGTGCACACCCCGCGCGAAGTCGGTCACCTGCGAGATGACGTGCAGGCGCAGCCACCGTGCGTGACGGAACAGGCGCGCGTGCGCGAGCTCGCGTGTGGCCGCATACAGCGCCAGCTGGTCGTCGGGGACCTCGAGGTCCCGCCCGAAGTCGGCGAAGTTCTGGGGGAGGATGGCCGCCTCGCCGTCCGGCATCAGCGGGATGCCGACGTCGCCGCCGCTCACGACCTCCTTGGAGAGGTTGCCGACGACCTGGCCGAGCTGCGACGCGAAGAGCGACCCGCCCACCGTCCGCATGAGGCGTCCCGCGCCCTGCACGAGGCCCTGCATGTCTTCGGGAGCCTGCTCGCTCAGCGCCGTGGTCAGCGCATCGGCGATGCTCGTCGCGACAGGTGCGGCGAGCTCCTCCCACACCGGGAGGGTGGCCTCGACCCAGGCGCCGCGCGTGAGCGTCACCGGGGGAGCGGGCAGCTCGGAGATCGTGGTCGCCTCGCTCAGCCACAGGGTGGCCAGCGAGAACGCCTGATCCAGGTCGGTGCGCTGGCCGGCGGTGACGCCCAGCCCCTCCTGGTTGGCGATGTGCAGCGCCTGGCGCTTCGCCATGTCCCACGAGATGCCGCTCTCGTCGGCGTTCTCGAACGCGCCCTGCAGCTGGCGCATGACCGCCTGCATCATCGCGGGATCGATGTTCATGCCCGACAGTCGCGAGAGCTGCTCCGGATCGAAGTCGCCCGCGGAACCGCCGAACAACTGGCGGATGAGCTCCTGGAAGTCGTCCTCGGGGCTGGGCCCGTCGCCAGGAGTGTCGTCGTCTGCCACTTCAGCCGCCTTTCAGCCGGTCGATGACGTTGCGCTCTACGCTAGTCGCAGCATCCGTCGCACCCCCCGGCAGGGACCCCGAACGCCTTACGCCGGTCGCGAACGACCCGGCATCCAACGACAAGGCACGGAAGAGAGGTCCCGCGTGGCCCTGTTCGACGAGAACACGACGATCGAGCCCGCCCCGCGACAGCGGATGTCGCGCCGCACCGTCGCGGGCGTGTGGGCGCTCGCCGTCGCCATGGTGGTGCTCCTGATCATCACGTTCCTGCCGACGTCGTACGTCATCCAGCGGCCCGGGCCGGTCTACAACACCCTGGGCTCCGCGGAGAACGCCGACGGAGAGGAGGTGCCGCTCATCTCGGTCGAGGGTGCGGAGACCTTCCCGACCGACGGCACGCTCGACCTGCTCACCGTGCAGGTGCAGGGCAACCGCGAGCACACGCCGTCGTGGTTCGAGCTCGCGATGGCGTGGTTCGATCCCAGCCGGGCGGTCATGCCGATCGACTCGGTGTTCCCCGCCGACCAGACCCCCGAGGAGCGCAGCGAGGAGAGCGCCCAGATGATGGTCGACTCGCAGCACGAGGCCACGGCCGCCGCGCTCACCGAGCTGGGCTACGACGTGGGCGCGCAGCTGTCGGTCTACTCGGTGATCGATGGGGCCGCCGCCGAGGGCATCCTCGAAGACGGCGACATGATCCTCGAGGCGGACGGCGAGGCGGTGACGGAGGTCTCGACTCTCCGTCGGGTCATCAACGACGGCGACGGCGCGCCGGTGGAGCTCGTCATCGAGCGCGGCGGCGAGCAGCAGACGGTCTCGGTGACACCGCAGGAGCTCACCGACGAGAGCGGCGAGACGACGTGGGTGCTCGGGGTCAACCTCATCACCGACTACGACTTCCCGATCGACGTCACGATCCAGCTCAACAACGTCGGCGGCCCGAGCGCGGGGATGATGTTCGCGCTCGGCATCATCGACACCCTGACCCCGGACGAGCTGAACGGCGGCGAGCAGGTCGCCGGCACCGGCACGATCACGGCGGACGGCGAGGTCGGGCCGATCGGCGGCATCCGTCAGAAGATGTGGGGCGCGGTGGATGCCGGCGCCGACTGGTTCCTCGCGCCTGAAGCGAACTGCGACGAGGTGGTGGGTCACATCCCGGGCGATCTGCGGGTCTTCTCGGTCGAGGACCTCGACGACGCGCTCGCCGTGCTCGACGCCGTCCGCGATGGAGGCGACCTCGACGCGCTGCCCACCTGCACGGCGGAGTGACGCCGGCGGATCGTGCCCGAAACGTTGCGCGATTCCGAGAGTTCGCCCAGGGAGGACAAGGCGGCCGCCCTGAATCGGCCGCCTAGGATGGGACGGTGACCACGACCTCGTCGCCGACCCCGGCCACACCCTCCCGCACCCGACGCATCATCGCCATCACGCTCGCGATCATCGCCGCCCTGGTGGTGGCGTTCTTCGTCTTCGCGAGCCTCTACGCGGACTGGCTCTGGTTCGAACAGCTCGGGTTCACGGAGGTGCTGCTGACCCAGTGGGTCGCCCGTGTGGTGATGTTCGTGGTCGGCTTCCTCGGGATGGCGGTGCCGGTGTGGCTGTCGATCCAGCTCGCCTACCGCCTGCGCCCCGTGTACGCACGGCTGAGCTCGCAGCTCGACCGCTATCAGGAGGTCGTCGAGCCCCTGCGACGCCTCGCGATGTGGGGCATCCCCGTCTTCTTCGGCTTCTTCGCGGGCTTCGCCGCCTCCGCCCAGTGGGAGACGACGTGGCTGTGGTTCAACGGCGTCGCCACCGACACCACCGACCCTGAGTTCCACCTCGACACCGGCTTCTACATGTTCGCCATGCCGTTCTGGAGCTCGCTCATCGGCTTCGCATCGGCGGTGCTGCTGATCTGCCTGCTCGTGACGGCTCTCGTGTCGTACCTGTACGGCTCGGTGCGGGTCGGCCAGCGCGAGCTGCGGATCTCCAAGTCCGCGCGCATCCAGCTCGCGGTGATCGCGGGCCTCTACCTCCTGGTGCAGGGTGCGAGCCTCTGGCTCGACCGATACAAGACGCTCGTCGAGTCCGGCGCGGACGACCGCATCACCGGCCCCGGCTACACCGGCGTCAACGCGATCATCCCCGGGCAGACGATCCTCGCCATCGTGGCGGTCATCGTCGCGATCCTGTTCTTCGTCACCGCCGTCATCGGCCGATGGCGCTACCCGCTCATCGCGACCGCCCTCCTCGTGGTGTCGGCGATCGTCGTCGGCGTCGGCTACCCGTGGGTCGTCAACACGTTCCAGGTGCAGCCGAACCGCTTCACGCTCGAAGAGGAGTACTACCAGCGCAACGTCGACATGACGCATCAGGCGTACGGCGTCTCCAGCCTCGAGCAGGAGGACTTCGCGGCGGTGACGGATGCCGAGCCCGGCCAGCTGCGCGACGACGCGGCAACCACCGCACAGGTGCGCATCATGGATCCCGCGATCATCTCGCCCAACGTGCGCCAGCTCGAGCAGTACCGGTCGTACTACCAGTTCGCCGATCCGCTGGACGTCGACCGCTACGAGCGGGACGGCGTCTCGCAGGACACCGTGGTGTCGGTCCGAGAGCTCAACCTCGACCAGCTCGGCAACGCCGCGGACTGGCAGAACTCCGCCGTCGTGTACACGCACGGCTACGGCATCGTGGTGGCGAAGGGCAACGACCGCACCGGCGACGGCGATCCGGTCTTCCTGGAGCGCGGCATCCCTGCCAGCGGCTTCCTCACGGATCAGGACGACTTCCAGCCGCGCGTGTACTTCGGCGAGTCCTCGCCGCCGTACTCGATCGTCGGAGCGCCGGAGGGCACTCCGCCGGCCGAGCTGGACTACCCGGAGGGCGGCGACGCCGCCTCGGGCGAGCAGAAGACGACCTTCGAGGGCGACGGCGGGCCGAGCCTCGGCAATGTGTTCAACCGCCTCGTCTACGCGCTGAAGTTCCAGGCGGAGCAGATCCTGTTCTCGGACTACGTCAACTCGGAATCGCAGATCCTCTACGACCGCAACCCCCGCGAGCGCGTGCAGAAGGTGGCCCCTTACCTGACGCTCGACAACGACGCCTACCCGAGCGTCGTCGACGGCCGGATCGTCTGGATCATCGACGGCTACACGCTGAGCGCCAACTACCCGTACTCGTCGACGGTCAGCCTCACGTCGGCGATCTCGGACTCCAGCAACCCCGCGCCGCGCTTCGCGCTGGACGACATCAACTACATCCGCAACTCGGTCAAGGCGACCGTCGACGCGTACGACGGGTCGGTGAAGCTGTACGCGTGGGACGAGGAAGACCCGGTGCTGCAGTCGTGGCAGAAGGTGTACCCGTCGACGATCGAGCCGATCAGCGAGATGTCGGCCGATCTGATGAGCCACGTGCGGTACCCGACGGATCTCTTCAAGGTGCAACGCACGATCCTCGGTGTCTACCACGTCGACGACGCGCGGTCGTTCTACCAGAGCGACAACCGCTGGCAGACGCCGAACGACCCGCAGGACGATGCCGCGCTGCAGCCGCCCTACTACCTGACGATGCAGATGCCGGGCGAAGAGGCGCCGACGTATTCGATGTTCACGTCGTTCATCCCGTCCTCGACGGGAGGCAACGCCAGGAACGTCCTCATGGGCTACCTCGCCGTCAACTCGAACGCCGGGAGTGAAGCCGGCGTGAAGAGCGACGACTTCGGCAAGCTCCGGATGCTCGTGATCGACGCCGATACGCCGGTTTCGGGACCCGGTCAGGTGCAGAACGACTTCGACTCGCAGCCCGAGGTGTCGTCGTTCGTCAACATCCTGAAGCAGGGCGACTCGGACGTGCTGAAGGGCAACCTGCTGACACTGCCCGTCGGCGGCGGTCTGCTCTACGTGCAGCCGGTGTTCGTGCAGTCGTCCGGCGCGACGAAGCTGCCCAAGCTGCAGAAGGTGCTGGTCTCGTTCGGCACGGACATCGCATTCGAGGACACCTTGACCGAGGCGCTCGACACGCTGTTCGGCGGCGATTCGGGCGCCGACGCCGGTGACAACGACGTCGAGCCGACGCCCGGCGCGACCCCCGCACCTGAGCCGTCGCCCGAGCCGACCGAGCCCACGGAGCCCACGACGCCGGAGGAGCCGACCGACGAGTACCAGGCCGCGCTGCAAGACGCGCAGCAGGCGCTGGTCGACCGGCAGACCGCGCTGGAGCAGGGCGACTGGGCCGCGTACGGCGTGGCCGACGAGCAGCTCACCGCGGCGATCGAGAAGCTCATCGAACTCGGCGAGCAGTAGGCCGGATCCACGTGAGGACCGTCCGGCGGAAGCTGGACGGTCCTTCGCGTATGTGTGCGGCGTCGGGGCGGCAGCGTGCGGGACCCCGGGCCGTACGGGACCCGGGGGTCGTGGTCGGGCTCAGCCGGTCAGGACGGCGTACCAGATGAGCAGCAGCGTGACCACGAAGCCCGACAGCTGGTTCAGCCAGAGGAAGCGCCGCCAGCCTGCGGTGGCGGTGGCCGCCTCGGCGTCGGTGACCGAGCGGTACGGCCAGACCGTCACGAGGTAGGGGATCGCCAGCACCGCGGCCAGTGGTCCGGGCCAGGTCGTCGCCAGCATGACGATGCCGGCCGCGACGTAGCAGGCAAGGGCGAAGCGCACGGTCCAGCGTGCCCCTCGTGCCGTCGCGATCGACGCGATGCCGGCCTCCCGGTCGGCGACGACATCCTGAACCGCTCCGAATGCGTGGGAGGCGACGCCCCACAGCGCGAAGGCGACGATCAGCGCCGTGAGCGGGAGGGTCCAGGTCGCGCCGGCGAGGACCAGCGCGTACACGGCAGGGGAGAAGAAGTGGATGCTGCTGGTCGCCGAGTCCAGGAAAGGACGCTCCTTGAGGCGCAGCGGCGGTGCGCTGTAGAAGACGACGAAGAACAGGCTCGCGGCGAGCACCAGCCACGACGCCGGTGAGCCGACCACCAGCAGGTACGCGACGAAGGGGAGGCACAGCAGACCCGCGGCCCACAGCGTCACCCGGTGCATGCGGCGGTCGAGGACGGCACCGTGCGCGCCTCCCTTGCGAGGGTTGCGGAGGTCGGACTCGTAGTCGAACACGTCGTTGATGCCGTACATCGCGAGGTTGTACGGCACCAGGAAGAACAGGGTGCCGATGACGAGCGTCGCGTCGATCTGACGCGTGGTGAGCAGGTACGCGGCGGCGAACGGGTACGCGGTGTTGATCCAGCTCACCGGCCGCGAGGCGATCAGCAGCTGCCGCGCGACGGCGCCGGCGCGAAGCGGCGGTGCGGCGGTCACTGTCGTGCCTCCTGCCGCCGGGGCCGTGCGGTCTCCAGGAGCGTGAACACCGAGGGGACGAGGAACGCCGCGCACACCGGGTACGCGAAGTCCTCGATCGGAGCAAGGCCGATCCGCACCCCCGAGATGAGCGATTCGGGATAGGTGAACAGACCCGCAGCGATCATCAGGTTGTCGAACACGGCGGTCAGGACGACCAGGATGCCGGCGGCGATGGCAGACGCCGTCATCCTCCGCGCGAAGCCGGTTCTCCGTGCCGTCAGGAGTGCGAGGACCGCCGTGATCGCCAGGAACGGCAGGACGATGAGGGGATAGGTCATCGTGCCGCCTCCGACGGTGAGGCGGAGGCATCCGTCCGGCGACGCTCGAGCATGCGCTGCGCGCCCGCCCAGGCCACGAGCGCGAGGTAGCTCAGGAAGGCCAGGAAGAACGGCTCCTCGAGCGGGAGGTGCGGTGCGAGGTCGATCCCGAGAAGGAGCGCACTGTCGCCTTTGACGAAGACGCCCGCCGCGATGCCCGCGGCGTCCCAGACGAGGAAGAACGCCGTGCCGATGCCGGCTGCGGCCAGCGTCCGGCCGGGCGCCGCCCACGCGGCGAGCCGCCAGCGTCGATCGATCAGCAGCACGCCGACGGTGGAGGCGAGGATCGCCGCGAGGTAGATTCCGGGCACCGTCACACTCTCGCAGGTTCCGCGAGAGGACCGGGAGACCGGTCGCCGCGGAGCCGCTTGACGACGAGCTCGGCAGAGATGAGACACATCGGCAGGCCGATGCCCGGAAGGGTCGACGCGCCCACGTACGACAGGCCGTCGACCTTGCGGGAGGCGTTGCGGGGACGGAAGACGGCGCTCTGACGCAGGGTGTGGGCGAGGCCGAGCGCATTGCCGCGCCAGGCTCCCAGGTCGTCGGCGAAATCGCCCGGCGCGACGGTGCGGCGCACGACGATGCGGCTCGCCAGATCCGGGATGCCGCACCAATCCGCGATCTGCGCGATGACCCGGTCGGCGGCGGTCTCGATCCGAGGCTCGCCGTCCCCGTCGATGCCCCCGTGCCCGAGGCTGGGGTCCGCGGGCACGGGGACGAGCACGAAGAGGTTCTCGTGCTCAGGAGGCGCCACGTGGGGGTCCGTGGCGCTCGGGCGACAGATGTAGAGCGAAGCGGGATCGGGGATCCGCGGATGCGAGCCGAAGATGTCGTCGAAGCCGGCGCGCCAGTCGTTCGCGAAGAGCAGCGTGTGGTGGGCGAGCTGCGGCAGCGTGCCCTCGACGCCCAGCATGACGAGCAGCGCGCCGGGGCTCGGCGTGCGCGAACGCCACCACTCCTCGGGGTAGGTCTGCTCGGCAGCGGCGACGAGCTGCGTCTCGGTGTGGTGCAGGTCCGCGCCCGACACGACGAGGTCGGCGCTCACACGGCGCCCGTCGGCGAGTTCGACGCCGGTCGCTGCGCCGGCTTCGGTCGTGATCGCCGTGACGCGCGCTCCCGTCTCGATGACGACTCCGGATGCCTCCGCCAGGCGTGCGACCGCTCGGATGAGCTCGGTGAATCCGCCGCGCGGATACAGGACGCGGTCGTCGAGGTCGAGGTGGCTCATCAGGTGGTACAGACTCGGGACGCCGTACGGCGAGCCGCCCAGGAACACGGCCGGGTACTCGAGGATCTGACGCAGCCGGGGATCCGTGAAGCGGCTCTCGACGTGGCGCGCGAGCGTACGGGTGAGCAGCGGCGCGAGGCGCGGCATCCGTCGCAGCAGGGCGGGGTCTCTGAGCCCCGCGGTCGTCTCGTACGTGTCGTAGAGGAAGCGGTTGACGGCGAGGTCGTACGCGTCGGCCGCGGAGTCCAGGTAGGCGTCCAGCCGTGCACCGGCACCCGGCTCCACGCTCTCGAAGAGCGCCGTCGCGGCGGCGCGTCCGGATCGGATGTCGAGCGGGTCGAGACCGGTGGACGGGTCCGAGTAGACGCGGTAGGCCGGATCCAGCGGCACGAGGTCGAGCTCGCGATCGGCAGTCGTTCCGAGGAGCCGGAAGAAGTGGTCGAACACCTCGGGCATGAGGTACCAGCTGGGCCCGGTGTCGAAGCGGAATCCTTCGTACTCCCACGATCCGGCGCGTCCGCCCAGCTCGTCGCGTGCCTCGAACAGGGCGGTGTCCCAGCCCTCCGCGGCGAGCAGCGCCGCCGCGGCGAGCCCGCCGATGCCGCCGCCGATGACGACCGCGCGTCGCGGTGAGTCCTGCATGCTCATGCGCGCGCCTCTCGTGGAGCGAATCCCAGCAGCGCGCGTGCGGCGAGGCGCGCCTTGACGGTGTCGGGCACACGCACTCTGGCGTCCCCGTCGCCGCACGCTCGCAGGCGTGCCGCGAGCTCGGCGAAGAGGTCGTGTGCGGCGGTCACGGCGCGGCGGCAGTCCGCCGGCAATGCCGGGATGGTGCGGGCGGCGGCGGCGAGGTCGGCGTCGATGCGATCGAGGATGGCGGCACGCTCTCCTTCGTCGGCGGCCGGACCCAGGTAGTCCCGGCCGAGCACTGCGCCGTCGTGGGTGCGGTCCCGCAGGAAGTTGACGTCCTGGAACGCGGCGCCGAGCCGTCGGGCACCGTCCACCAGCTCCGGTGACGGGGTGACGGGATGCGGCGCGCCCGCGTTGACGAACACCTGCAGGCACATGAGGCCGATGACCTCGGCCGAGCCGTAGACGTAGGCGTCGTGCGAGGCGGCGTCGTGCCGGCGCGTGTGCAGATCGGTCCGCATGGACGCGAAGAACGGCGCCACCAGGTCGGGGCCGATCCCGCATTCGCGCGCCGTCGTGGCGAAGGCGTGCACGACGAGGTTCGAGCTGAAACCTCGCAGGGTCGCGTCGAGCACTTCCTGCTCCAGCTGGTCCAGGACGTCCTCCATGGCCTCCGCTGACAGCCCGGCCTCGGCGGCCGGCCCGTCGACGATCTCGTCCGCGATGCGCGCGAGCGCGTAGATGTTCCGCACGTGCGGGCGTGGCCGCGGCCCGAGAAGGCGGCACGCGAGCCCGAACGAGGTCGAGTAGCGGGCGATCACGGTGGCGGCGGCATCCGCAGCCGCCCGGTCGTACAGCGCGAGCCCGGTCGCCGTGCGGCTGCGCGAGTCGTTCACGGGACTCGCCCTTCGATGCCGTCCGCGAGAGTGCGCAGAAGGTCGCCGGCGCGATCCGGCAGAGCCGGGTCGTCCGATGCGGCGCGCACCGCCTCGAGCGTCTCGCAGATCAGAGCGACCATGCGCTCGCGCGCACCGCTCGATTCGAGGACGGACTGCGCCTCGCGCACCGCCACGGGTCCCGTACGGGCCAGCGCCAGCGCCTCGTCGACGCGTCCGGCGGCGGCGGACTCCCGCGCAAGCGCCACCAGCGGCGTCCGCTTGTTCTCGCGGAGGTCCGGCCCGGAGTCCCGCCCGGTCTGCTGCGTCGTGCCGAACGCGCCGATGAGGTCGTCGACGAGCTGGAAGGCGAGTCCGAGGCGTCCGGCGGCGTCTCCGAGCACGCGCAGCGCTTCGGCGTCCGCGCCGCCCAGCAGCGCGCCCGCCTGCATCGGGGCGCGGAACGAGTACACCGCCGTCTTGTTGAAGGCCGTGTCGAGCGTCGCGCCACGAGACGGATGCCGCGTCGCGACGCTGTTCTCCACATCGGCGAGCTCGCCGGCGGCGGAGACCAGGATGGCGTCGTCGAGCAGCGTGAGGAGACGATCGCGCGTCGCGTCATCGGTGTGCGCCATCGCGACCAGCCGGAACGCCTCATGGAGGAGGATGTCGCCGGCGAGGATCGCGGCGGCGTCGCCGAGAAGCGCTGCGCCCTCCGCGCCGGCGCCGCCGTCCCGCGCCCGCAGCCGGAACTCGCCGCCGACGTTGGGCACGCCGCGGCGCATCGTGTCGTGGTCGATCACGTCGTCGTGCACGACGAATGCGGTGTGGAGCAGCTCGAATGCTGCCGCGACGGAGAGGGCGGCCGAGGCGTTGGCATCGTCGGTGCGGAATGCGTCGTAGGATGCCGTGACCAGAGCAGGACGCAGCCGCTTGCCGCCGTGGGCGGCGCGGGTGATGGCATCTGCCAGCGCGCCGAATGCGGGGCCCAGCTCCACAGCGCGCTCGCGGATCCTCGCCAGCGCCCCGTCGATCGCGATCTGCAGGTCGGGGTCGGCCGCCGCCGGAATCATGATGCGCGGCGCTGACGTGACGGAGCGTCGAACAGGTGGAGCTGCTCGGCCTGCAGCACGAGCCAGGGGCTGAAGGCCCACGGCGTCGCCTCGAGCGAGGCAGCGATCGCCGCGGGCTCGACCCAGCGGGCGTCGACCACCTCGAGCGGGTTGAGCACCGGCTCGTCGTCGGTGTGCGCGATGTAGACAGGGCATACCTCGTGCTCGACGATGCCGTTCGCATCGGTGGCACGGTACCGGAACAGGGGGAGCGCCACGCGGAGATCGGTCAGCGTGATGCCCAGTTCGAAGTCGGCGTGCCGCCGGACCGCCGAGAGGACGGGTTCGGCCGGACGAGGATGACCGCAGAACGAGTTGGTCCAGACGCCCGGCCAGGTGCGCTTGCTCAGCGCCCGGCGGGTGATGAGGACCTGCCCCTCGCTGTTGAGGACGTGGCACGAGAAAGCCAGGTGCAGAGCGGTGTCGGGACCGTGCACGCTCGACTTGGGCGCAGTTCCGATCGGGTTGCCGTCGTCATCGAGCAGCACCACGTGGTCGGTGTCGGGCATCCGATCACTCCCTTTCTGGATTGCTAGCCAAACTAGCAATTTCTCTTATGCGATGCTACAACGGGTCGGAGGGAACGTCCATGAGATCCGAGCGCTGGCAGCCGCAGACGAATCATGAGCACGCGGTGATGCGTGTGCTCACGTCGATTCGCGCCGTCAGCGACGCCATGGAGCGCATGCACAGCGGCATGAAGGACGACATGGACATGAACGCCACCGACGTGGCGGCGCTGCGGCTGCTGATCATCCGGGAGCGGCAGGAGCAGTCCGTGAGCCCCCGCGACATCGCCCGGCACTTGAGGATCTCGACCGCGTCGACGACCAAGCTGCTGGACCGGCTGGTCGATTCCGGACACGTCGAGCGCCTCCCGCACCCGACCGATCGCCGCGGTCGCGTCGTCGTTCTGACCGACGGGGCCCGGCAGGCATTCTTCCGCGTCTTCGGCGAGCGACTGCGCGCCATGCGCACGATCGCCATGCGGTACGACGAGTCCGAGCTCTCTGTCATCGAGCGCTTCCTCGACGACCTGAGCGGTGCGATGGATCCGCCCGAGTGACTCCGCCCGCTGCGGCGCGGGACCCCGGAGGCAGGTCCGCGGCAGCGGTCTCGCTGGAAAACGAAGAAGAGGGCATCCCTCGCGGGATGCCCTCTTCTTCGTTTTCTGTTGCGGGGACAGGATTTGAACCTGCGACCTCTGGGTTATGAGCCCAGCGAGCTACCGAGCTGCTCCACCCCGCGGCACAAGGAATAGCCTAACACGGGTTTCGAGTGCTCATGAACACGGCGTGGGCGGGTTGCTGTGCCGGCTCCCCGCGCGACAGGATGAGCGCATGCCCGGCGACCGTGACACCGACCCTCAGGACGACCGCGTGGACGGTCGCGATGAGACGCCCGAGGAACGTGCCGACCGCAACTGGAACGAGGTGCTGCAAGAGCTCCGCGTGCTCCAGACCGGCACTCAGATCCTCACCGGCTTCCTGCTCGCGCTCGCGTTCCAGCCCGCGTTCGTTGATCTGTCGGATACTCAGCGCGCGGTGTACCTCGGCCTGGTCGTCCTCTCCGCGATCAGCTCGATCGTGGCGCTCGCCCCTGTCGCCCTGCATCGGGTCCTCTTCCAGCAGCGCGCCAAGTCCGCGGTCGTCCGCTACGGCCACGGATGTCTCATCACGGCGCTGCTGACCGTGTCGGTGCTCGTCGTCGGCGTGGTGGCGTTCGTGTTCGACGTCGTCCTCGGCGGGTCCGCGGGCTGGTGGGCGCTGATTCCGCTGGCCGTGCTGATCCTGGTGCTGTGGCTCATCGCGCCGGCCATCCTGCGCGCCCGGATCCGCACGAACGGAGAGCGCCCATGAGCGACACGCTGCCGATCGGGGTCGCGCAGTTCGCCCCCACTGCCGACGCGGCGGGCAACCTCGAGTCGATCGCGCAGCTGGTGGCGACGGCATCCGCTCGGGGCGCCCGGGTCGTGGTCTTCCCCGAGTACTCGAGCTACTTCGTCGACCCGTTCGACGAGTCGCTCGCCGAGAACGCCGAAGACCTCGACGGCGCATTCGTGCGCGCCCTGACCGCGCTGGCGCACAGGCACGACGTCGTGATCGTGGCGGGCCTGCTGGAGCGGGCGAGCGACGAGCGCCGCGTGCGCAACACCGCCGTCGCGGTCGATGCGACAGGGCTGATCGCGCACTACCGCAAGCTGCACCTGTACGACGCCTTCGGTCAGCGCGAATCGGACTGGGTGGAGCCGGGGGACCCCGCGCCGCCGCAGCTGTTCGAGCTCGCCGGACTCCGATTCGGCCTCATGACCTGCTACGACCTGCGATTCCCCGAGGTGGGCCGGCTGCTGGTCGATGCCGGCGCGGACGTCTTCGTCGTCCCGGCCGAGTGGGTCCGCGGACCGCTCAAGGAGCACCACTGGCGCACGCTGCTGCACGCGCGGGCGATCGAGAACACGGTGTTCGTCGCCGCTGCGGACCACCCGCCGCCCCTGGGCGTGGGCAACTCGCTCATCGTCGATCCGCTGGGCGTCGAGCTCGCTGCTGTCGGCACGTCGACCGATGTCGCCGTGGCGCATCTCGACATCGGGGCGATCGAGCGCGTGCGGCGCGTCAACCCCGCGCTCGCCCTCCGGCGCTTCCGCGTCGAGGAGCGCTGAGCGGCGAGCTCACGCGAGGCGGGCGAGACGGGATGCCGCCTCCTCGAGCACATCGACGCGCTTGCACGCCGCGAACCGCACCAGCGTGGCGTACTCGCCCCGGCGCTCGGGGGTCGCGAAAGCGGTGAGGGGGATCGCGACGACCCCGGCGCGCTGGGGGAGCGCGCGGCAGAAGGCCGCGGCATCCGTCGCTCCCAGCGCACGGGCGTCGGCCACGGTGAAATACGAACCGGCCGGAGTCGACACGTCGAGTCCCGCCGCGCGCAGACCTTCGCCGAGCAGATCCCGCTTCGCACGCAGAGTGTCGGCGATGCCGCGGAAGAAGTCGTCGCCCAGGCGGAGTCCGGTCGCGATCGCGGGCTGGAAGGGGCTGCCGTTGACGTAGGTGAGGAACTGCTTCACCGCGAGCACGGCGTCGATCAGCGCGGCCGGGCCCGAGATCCAGCCGATCTTCCAGCCGGTGGTCGAGAAGGTCTTGCCGCCGGAGGAGATCGTCAGGGTGCGCTCCTCGGCTCCCGGCAGCGTCGCGAGCGGGACGTGCGGCTCATCGAACACCAGATGCTCGTACACCTCGTCGGTGACGATGACGGCGTCATGGCGCGCCGCGAGCCGCACGATCTCGTCGCGCACGTCGGAGTGGAAGACGGCGCCGGTGGGGTTGTGCGGATCGTTCACCAGGATCACGCGGGTGCGGTCGCTGACGGCGGCGCGCAGGTCGTCGAGGGCGGGCTGGAAGTCCGGCCAGCGCAACGGGACGGTCACCAGGCGCGCCCCGGCCAGCGCCACCACCGCCGCATACGAGTCGTAGTACGGCTCGAAGACGACCACCTCGTCGTCGGGGTCGTCGAGCAGCGCCAGCAGCGTCGCGGCGAGCGCCTCGGTCGCCCCGGCCGTCACGAGCACCTCGCGGGCAGGGTCCAGGTGCAGACCGTAGAACCGCTCCTGGTGCTCCGCGATGGCCGCGAGGAGATCCGGGATGCCGCGCCCCGGCGGGTACTGATTGACCCCGTTCGCGATCGCCGAGCGGGCGGCCTCCAGCACCTCGGCGGGCCCGTCCTCGTCGGGGAACCCCTGGCCGAGGTTGATCGCACCGGTTTGCGCCGCCAGGGCCGACATCTCCGCGAAGATGGTGGGGTGGATCGACCCGTCGGCGCCGACGAGTCCGGCGCCCGCCGCGGTGCGGTGCCAAGCTCCGGGGATCTGTCGCATCGCTTCACCGTACCGGGCAGGCTCATCCCTCTTGCATAGGCGAGTCCCACTCCCGACATAAGAAACGCACAGCATCGATGGGCACAGTGGTGAGTGCTTGGCAGAAGGAGCAAACATGAGCGACATCCAGGGCGATCGCCCGGAAGACCAGACCCCCGCCGTCCCCACACAGTCGGCCGCGGAGGCCGCCGCGCAGACACCTGCCGAGCCGGAGACTCCGGCCGCCGCTGCGGTCGCACCGGAGACCGACCCGTCGGCCGC
>NZ_JBJDRL010000039.1:0-38428 GCF_044987475.1 Microbacterium sp. ZW CA_36 | reverse complement strand
GCGCGCGGACGGCGAGCCGACGTCGTCGAGCCCCTCGACCAGTACCACTGCGGGCCGCGACTCGAGGGCGACCGCGAGCCCGCTGCCGTCCGGAGCGACGCCCCAGAGCGATGTCCGCGCCCGCACGCTGCTCGCGCGCGCCGGCAGCGCGAGCCCGGCGACCTTGACGCGACCCTCCGCGAGCGCGGCGCGACCGCCGAGCGCGGCGAGCATCGCACGGCGCTCGACCTCGTCCCCGCCCTCGATCACGAGGATGCCGCCCGCGGCCAGCTCGGCGTCCAGCGTGCTCGGGTGGTCGCGCGCGCGGGCACCATCCGCCGCGAGCACCAGGTCGGCCTCGGGCCAGTCCGCCAGCGCGAGCTCCTGGGCGAGGCCCTCCCCCTCGACGTCGAACGACGGCAGCAGACGGTCGAGCCACCCCGGCATCCACCACGCGTGATGACGGAAGAGCACCAGTACGGCGGGGATGAGCGTCATCCGCACCAGGAACGCATCGACCACCACGCCCACCGCGAGGCCGAACGCGATCGGCTGGATGTTGGCATCACCCTCCGGCACGAAGGCGACGAACACCGCGAACATGATCGTGGCGGCGGCGGTCACCACGCGAGCGGATGCCGCGAACCCGTCGTGGACGGCGCGCACCGGCTCGCCGTGGTGCACGTAGTCCTCGCGCATGCGACTGACGAGGAAGACCTCGTAGTCCATCGCCAGGCCGAACAGGACGCCCATCACGATGATCGGCATGAAGCTGATCACCGTGCCCACCGACGCGATGTTGAGCGGGTCGGCGAAGATCCCGTCGACGAACACGAGGGTGGTGAGCCCGAACGCCGCGCCGATCGACAGCACGTAGCCGAGCGCCGCCGTGATCGGCACGACGACCGAGCGGAACACCATCGCGAGAAGCACGAGCGAGAGCCCCACCACCAGGATGCCGAAGGGCAGCAGCGCACCGGCCAGCCGCTCGGAGATGTCGATGCCTGCCGCGGTGTACCCGGTCACGGAGAGGTCGACCCCGTACTCGGCTTCGAGCCGGTCGTGCATCCCACGGAGGGTGGCGACCAGCTCAGCAGTGGCGACCGAGTCCGGGCCGCCCTCGGGCACGACCTGCACGATGCCGGTGTCGCCGGTCTCGTTGGGGGTCGACAGCGGCACCGAGGCGACACCGTCGACGGTCGCGATGTCGGTCCCCAGATCGTCCATGAGGCCGACGGGATCCGTGCTCTCGATCACCGATCCCGTGACGAGCAGGGGGCCGTTGTAGCCCGGACCGAAGTGCTCCGCGATGAGGTCGTAGGTCACGCGGCCCGGCTCCCCCTCCTCCATCGAACCCGCATCCGGGAGTGCGAGTCGCAAGTGCGCCGCGGGGATCGTCGCCAACGTCAGCAGGCCGACGACGAGCAGGACCGTCACGAGCGGCCACCGGGTGACGATGCGCACCCACCCTCGGAAGAATGCGCCGGGGCCGCGCGGCGACGCCGTCGGGTCCGCGGGTACGGAGTCCGACGCCTCGTCCTCCGGATCGCCGTCGATCCTCACCTCCGCCGCCTCGGCCGCATCGGCGGCCGACTCCGCGGGGTCGATGAGCTCGACCTCGGCGTCGTCGAGCACCCCATCGTCGCCGAGTCGCTCTGTGTCGCCGAGTCGCTCTGCGTCGCCGAGTGGCTCGGTCCCGTCGGGCGCCGGCGCCGCGCGGCGCCCGGCGCCGGCGGAGCCTGTGGAGGCGGCATCCGGGATCCGTCCCGGCCGGTACCGGCGCGGCACCACGCGCCACTTCGCGTACCCCAGCAGCGCCGGCGTCAGCGTGAGGGAGACCAGCACCGCGAGCGCGACCGCGACGGCGGCGGCGACGCCCATCGTCGTCAAGAACGGGATGCCGGCGACGACGAGCCCCAGCAGCGCGATGATCACGGTGAGCGCAGCGAACACCACGGCCGAGCCCGACGTCGCGATCGCGCGAGCCGCGGCCTCTTCGGGCTCCACGCCCTCCTTCAACTGGTCCTGATGCCGCGCGAGCACGAACAGCGCGTAGTCGATGCCGACCGCGAGGCCGAGCATGAGCGCGAGCAGGGGCGTGGTCGACGTGATGGAGGTGAAGCGCGTCGCGATCAGCACGAGCGACAGCGATGCGCCGACCCCGACGAGCGCCGTCACGAGCGGCAGTCCGGCCGCGAGGAGCGACGCGAACGTGAACAGCAGCACGACGAACGCGACCGCGATGCCGATCAGCTCCGTGATGCTGATGCCGGTCGAGCTCTGCGAGAACAGCTGGCCGCCGACGGACACCTCCGAACCCGGCGGGAGCGCGCCCTGCAGGGCGGCGCCGGCATCCTGCAGCGCCTGACCCGTCGACGCATGCACTGCCGTGCCGCTCACCGTCAGCTGGATCGGCACCAGCACCGCGCTGCCGTCCGCGCTGATGTTCGACGACGACGCCTGGCCGTATGGCGAGGTCGCCGACGACACCTGGGGGATCTGCGAGATCGTATCGACGGACGCCTCGACGGCCGACTGGAAGTCCGCGTCGGTCGCCGATCCGCCCGTGGGCGCGACGGCGATCAGCTGCGCCGACCCGCCGCTCACCTGCGGAAAGGTGCGGCCGAGTGCGTCCAGCGCCTCCTGCGACTCGGTGCCGGGGATCGTGTAGGTGTTGTCGGTGCCCGTCCCGAGGATGCCCGCGCCCGCGAACAGGGCCATGAGCACGGCGACCCACACGCCCAGCACGAGCCCGCGCGCGCGGAAGGCCCAGCGTCCGAGCGTGTAGAGCGCAGACGACATCGTCCCCCCTTGCGCAGGGTCCTGCTCCCCCAGTAGCAGTTGCCTCAGGGTAGGGCCCACGCGTTCAGAGCAACACCCCCCCCGGGCTGCACCCCGACGTGCCGCGCACGACGGAGGGGACGGATGCCGAGTGGCATCCGTCCCCTCCGTAGGCTCTGATCAGAGCGAGTCGATGATCCCGTTGAAGGTCTGCGACGGGCGCATCACGCCGGCGACGAGCTCGGCATCGGGACGGTAGTACCCGCCGACGTCGACGGGCGAGCCCTGCACGGCGATCAGCTCGCCGACGATCTGCTCCTCGCCCGCCGCCAGTGCCTCGGCCACGGGGGCGAAGGCCGCCGCGAGCTCGGGGTCGGCCTGCTGCTTCGCCAGCTCCTGCGTCCAGTACAGGGTGAGGTAGAAGTGGCTGCCGCGGTTGTCGATCGTGCCGAGCGCGCGTCCGGGCGACTTGTCGTTCTCGAGGAACGTGCCGGTCGCGGCATCCAGCGTGTCGGCCAGCACCTGCGCCTTCACGTTGCCCGTGAAGTCGGCGAGGTGCTCGAGGGACGCGGCGAGCGCGAAGAACTCTCCGAGCGAGTCCCAGCGGAGGTAGTCCTCCTCCAGCAGCTGCTGCACGTGCTTGGGAGCAGAGCCGCCGGCACCGGTCTCGAAGAGTCCGCCGCCCGCGAGGAGCGGGACGATCGAGAGCATCTTGGCGCTCGTGCCGACCTCGAGGATGGGGAAGAGGTCGGTGAGGTAGTCGCGCAGCACGTTGCCGGTCACCGAGATGGTGTCCTCACCCTTGCGCAGCCGGTCGAGCGAGTACTGCGTGGCGTCGGCCGGCGCGAGGATCTCGATGGTGAGCCCCTCGGTGTCGTGAGCCTGCAGGTACTCCTTCACCTTCGCGATGAGGGCCGCGTCGTGCGAGCGGTTCTCATCCAGCCAGAACACGGCCGGAGCGCCGGTGGCGCGAGCACGCGTGACGGCGAGCTTCACCCAGTCGCGGATGGCGATGTCCTTGGTCTGCGTCGCACGCCAGATGTCGCCCGGCTGCACGGAGTGCTCGAGCAGCACGTCGCCCGCCTGGTTGACGACCTGGACGGTGCCGGCGGCCTGCAGCTCGAACGTCTTGTCATGGCTGCCGTACTCCTCGGCAGCCTGCGCCATAAGGCCGACGTTCGGCACGGTGCCGATCTTGGCGGGGTCGAGCGGGCCGTGCGCGATGACGTCGTCGATCACCGTCTGGTAGACGCTCGCGTAGGAGGAGTCGGGGATGACGGCCAGAGTGTCGCCCTCGCCGCCGTCGGCGCCCCACAGCTTTCCGCCGTTGCGGACGAGCGCCGGCATCGACGCGTCGACGATGACGTCGGACGGCACGTGGAGGTTCGTGATGCCCTTGTCGGAGTTCACGTACGACAGTCGCGGGGAGTCGGTCGCCGCGGCGATCGCGGCGGCGATCTCGTCGCCGCCTTCGATGTCGCCGAGGCCGGCGAGGATCGCGCCGAGTCCGTCGTTGGGCGTGAGGCCGGCCTCGGCGATCTTGTCGCCATAGCGGTCGAAGACGTCGGCGTAGTACGCCTTCACGACGTGGCCGAAGATGATCGGGTCGCTGACCTTCATCATGGTGGCCTTGAGATGCACCGAGTAGAGCACGTCATCGGCCTTGGCCGTCTCGAGGGTCTCGGCGAGGAACGCGTCGAGCGCTGCCGCCGAGAGGAAGGTGCTGTCGATGATCTCGCCGGGCAGCACCTTGATGCCGGTCTTCAGCGAGGTGACGGTGCCGTCGGCCGCAACGTGCTGGATCGACAGCACGTCGTCGGCCGGGATCACCGTGGTCTTCTCGTTCGACTTGAAGTCGTCGTGGCCGAGCGTGGCGACGCGGGTCTTGGAGCCCTCGGCGAACGGCTTGTTGCGGTGCGGGTGCTTGCGCGCGTAGTTCTTGACCGACAGCGGCGCACGGCGGTCGCTGTTGCCCTCGCGCAGCACGGGGTTGACCGCCGAGCCCTTGATGCGGTCGTACCGCGCGCGGACGTCCTTGTCTTCGAGCGACTGCGCCTCGTCGGGGTAGTCGGGGACGTCATAGCCCTGCGACTGGAGCTCGGCGATCGCCGCCTTGAGCTGGGGGATCGACGCCGAGATGTTCGGCAGCTTGATGATGTTCGCCTCGGGCAGCGTCGCCAGGCCCCCGAGCTCGGCGAGCGCGTCGCCGACCTGCTGCTCGGGCGTCAGGTTCTGCGGGAACGCCGCGAGGATGCGGCCGGCGAGCGAGATGTCACGCGTCTCGACGTCCACCCCCGCCTGGCGGGTGACGGCCTGCACGATCGGCAGGAACGATGCGGTCGCGAGGGCCGGTGCCTCGTCGGTATAGGTGTAGATGATGGTCGAATCGGTCACCAGTCACGTCCTTCTCACGGGTCGGCCATCAGCCTATCGCAAGCACCCGAGATATCTCGACGTCAAGAGATCTCCACCCGCCGTGACACCGAGTTTCCGCGGTTTCGGCCTCACGTCGGAGCCTGGGCGCTCCGCGCCGCCGCGTGTGAACACCGCGTTAATCCGGACCCCTCAGAGTGCCGGATGTCGTCATCCGGGCTAGCCTGGGGCCCATGGGTGATCTGCGACTCGTCGAACTGTCCGCCGCGACCATCGTGGCGGTCAACAATCTGTCGCTGAAGCCCGGCCAGGAGGAGTACCTCTCCCCCGTCAGCTACGGCATCGCGGCGACCGTGGTGAACCCGCAGACGGCGTGGCAGCGCGTCGTGCTCGACGGCGAGGAGGTGGTCGCCTTCGTGAGCGCCAACTTCGATCCGGACGATCCGGTGGAGCACTTCCGCTCGGTGCTGTGGCGCATCAACGTGGACGCCGACGACCAGGGCCGCGGCGTCGGTCGCTTCGCCGTGAAGGGCCTCATCGACGAGGCTCGCAACCGCGGCATGGACCACGTCTGCGTCATCTACGAAGCGGGCGAAGGGGGTCCGCAGCAGTTCTTCGAGCGTGTGGGCTTCACACCGGTCGGTGAGACCGAGTACGGTGAGGTCATCGCAGAGATCCGTCTCTGACGTAACAGCCGCCCGAATCCCCCGGAAGACTCTCCCCACACAGCGCCCGCCGGGCGCGCCAGAGACCGGCGGCGGGGCCTCGAATACCCCTCCCCCATCGAGGCCTCGTCGCCCTCTCGAAGATCGTCGAAACGCTTGCGCGCGACGCACTAGGGTGAGTCCGTGCCGAGATTCGATCTGTCCCCCGCCGAGCTCGCGGGCTACGCCCCCGAGGTTCGCGAACCCGCCGATTTCGACGACTTCTGGAACGCCACGATCGCAGCGTCGCGACAGTGGGATGCCGCGCCCGAGGTCGCGCTGCTCGACACGCCGTACACGCTGGTCGACATCTTCGACGTGACGTTCCCCGGCTTCGGCGGCGACCCTGTCAAGGCGTGGCTCACGCTCCCGGCAGGCACCACCGGACCTCTTCCGGCCGTCGTCGAGTACCAGGGCTACGGCGGAGGCCGAGGCCTCCCCGGCGAGCGCCTCGGATGGGCCGCCGCCGGCTACGCTCACCTCTTCATGGACACGCGCGGCCAGGGATCGATGTGGGGCTCGGGTGGCGACACGCTCGATCCGCACGGCACCGGCCCGTCTTCGTCCGGCTTCATGACTCGCGGCATCGAAGACCCCGCGACCTACTACTACCGCCGGGTCTTCACGGACGCCGTGCGCGCGGTGGACGCGGTGCGAACGCTCCCGCAGGTGGACGCCGACCGCGTGGCGGTGTGCGGCGCGAGCCAGGGCGGCGGCATCGCGATCGCGGCGGCGGGCCTCTCCGACGGCCTCGTGGCCGTCATGCCCGACGTGCCGTTCCTCTGCCACTTCGAGCGCGCGGTCGGCCTCACCGGCGACGACCCCTACCAGGAGGTCGTGCGCTACCTGGCCGTGCACCGCGGCGCCGACGAGCGGGTGTTCGAGACCCTGTCGTACTTCGACGGCGTGAACATGGCGAAGCGGGCGGATGCCGCGGCCCTGTACTCGGTCGCCCTCATGGACACGATCTGCCCGCCGTCGACCGTCTACGCCGCGTTCAACCGGCACGAGACGGCCGACAAGCGCATCGAGGTCTACACCCACAACGGCCACGAGGGCGGTCAGGCGTTCCAGTTCCCGAAGCAGGCCGCCTTCTTCTCGACTCTCGCCTGACCGCTCCCCCGCGCCCGCCGGCGGCTCGCCCCGGCGGTTCGGAGGTCACGAAACGTCGCTACCTCGCGCCCGTGCCCACCTTTTGTGGCACACCAACGCGCCGTCCGGCGGCTCGGGGGTCACGACACGCGGTGACGATGTCGGCGAGGCCGCGTGTCGTGACACCCGAGTGATGGGATGCCGGAGCCGGCGGCTCCTCCCCAGGGGCGGCGCAGGCGGAGATATGCGCAGAACGGCGAGAACGTGATCGGCGACCAGCGCGATGGATGCATCGTGGGGGCGTGCCTCGACGCCCGCGCCCGCTGCCCGAGTCGCTCGGCGACGCATTCTCCGTCGCCGCGGCCCGCGCGGCAGGGGTGTCACCGAACCGCCTTCGCACGAAAGACCTGGAGTCTCCCTTTCACGGCACGCGGGCGAAGACCGCACCCGAAGGCGCCGGCACGAACGCCGAGGACGGCTCGCCACCATCGCCATGGGAACTCGCCCGGCAGAATGAAGCCAGACGAGCGGCGATATTCGGCACCGCGATGACGTCGCGCATGTTCTTCGCCGGGTGGACGGCGGCCATTCTGCAGGGAGCCTCCATCGATCCGGGACCGGACCTCGTCGTCGGGGTGTTCAGCCCCGCCCGCGCACCTCGACACGCGGGTGTGCGCGGGATCAGGGTCGCGCCCAAGCTTGCCAACCTACGCATGCACGACGGCCTGCGCATGACGACGACCTGGGCGATGCTCGGCGCCGAGCACACGGTGCGTGAGCTCGTAGCGCTGGGCGACTCCTTCGTGCGGATTCCGCGCGACAGCCGCGGCGGGCTTCAGCCGCGCCAGCGCATCGCGACAATCCCACAGCTCGAGCGGGCCGCGTTGGCCGGGCGGCGTATGGGTGTAGCGAAACTCAGACAAGCCCTCGAGCTGATCCGGGTCGGCAGCGCCTCGCCGCTCGAGACCGAGCTGCGACTCGACGCCGCGGCAGACGGGCTCCCCGAGCCCGACCTCGACGTCGAGATCCGCGACGGCCGAGGGCAACTCCTCGGGATCTCAGAGGTCGTCTACCGGAATCTGAAGGTTGCGGTCGAGGTCGAGGGCGACCACCACCGCACGGACCGCAACCAGTGGAATCGCGATATCGACAAGTACGCCTCCTACGCCGCCGAGGGGTGGGAGGTCGTCCGCCTCACCTCCGCCCACATCCGAGGCGAGCGCCCGCGGGCGGTGGCAATCGTGCGCGCCGCGCTCCTCCGCCACGGCTGGGTGCCCGGGTAGCCGCCTGTGCCCGCAGCGCTTCGCGCGTCTGCCCCGAGAGAGCCGCGGCATCCGTCTCCCCGTGTCCTCGGCCCGTCCATGACACTCCATAAGCCGCTCCGACCCGGCATCCATCTCCGTCCGCTCGGGGGTCACAACACGCGGTGACGCCGCGGACGAAGCCACCAATTGCGACCCCGAACGACCCGCCCGTCCGCTCGGGGGTCACAACACGTCGCAACCCGGCGGGCGAAGCCACCAATCGCGACCCCCGAACGAGCGAGCTTGCGAGACGAAGCGCGTCAGCGCGCCTCGAGGTGCAGGACGAACGCCTGCAGCGGCCACAGCGTCGGCAGCTGAAGACCGACCTCGGCGAGCAGCGAGCCCGGGAGTTCGATCTCGCCCGCGGTGAACCACTCCGGCGCGATCCATCCGTACTCGGCGGCGCCGATCTCGCGACGCACGCGCACGCGATAGCGGCGGTCGGGGTCGAGCCCGGGCAGCCGCAGCCGTTCGGCGCGCGCGTCCTCGAGACTGGCCACCGTCGCGGCGACGACGACGGCCGCATCCGCTCCGACGTACGCGGTCACGCGCCAGGCCGGATCCCGCAGTTCAGGGTGGAGCACCCGCCCGCTGTGGACGATGGGCCGCAGCTCTTTGTACAGCGCCGCGAAGCGGGTGATCGCGGCGGTCTCGTCCGCGTCGCACGACAGGATGTCCCATTCGAAGCCCGCGGAGCCCATGAGGCTCGTCGCCATCCGGTACGACAGCGCCGTGGTGCGGCCCGAGGAATGCGAGGTCGTCGGACCGACGTGCGCGCCGACGAGCTCGGGCGGCAGCAGCAGACCGGTCCAGCGCTGGATGTCCTGCCGCTCCACCGGGTCGTTGGAGTCGCTCGCCCACACGCGGTCGGTGACGTCGAGGATGCCGAGGTCGGTGCGCGCACCCCCGCTCGAGCACGACTCGATCTCGAGCGACGGGTGCGCCGTCTTCAGCTCCGCGAGCAGGGCGTACACCGCCGTCATCTGCGCGTGCCCGCCGGGGCGCCCGGCGTGCACGCTCTCGACGAGGTCGCGGTTGTGGTCCCACTTGATGAAGTCGATGCCGAGCTCGGTCACGAGCGCGTCGATCTGGCCGAAGACGTGGGCGTAGGCATCCGGATCCGCGAGGTCGATGACATACTGCCCCCGCCACGACAGCGCCGCGTCGTGGTCGACGTGCCGCGGATCGTGCAGCAGCCAGTCGGGGTGGGCGCGTGCGACGTCGGAGTCGAGGCTGATCATCTCGGGCTCGAACCACAGCCCGAACTGCAGGCCGAGCTCGTGCACGCGATCGGCGAGCGGGCCGAGGCCGTCGGGCCACACGGTCCGGTCGACGATCCAGTCGCCGAGGCTCGTCGAGTCGTCGCGGCGCCCCTGGAACCAGCCGTCATCGAGCACGAACCTCTCGATCCCCACCTCGGCGGCGCGCTCGGCGAGCGCGGCGAGCCGCGCCGGATCGTGGTCGAAGTACACCGCCTCCCAGGTGTTGAGGACGAGCGGGCGCGGGGAGGACGGATGCTGGGACCGGCCCCGCAGCCACGTGTGCACGCGGTGCGCGAAGCCGTCGAGCCCTTCGGTCGTGTGCACGAACGCCGCCCGGGGCGCGCGGTACTCGTCGCCCGGGCCGAGCCGGATCTCGCCCGGGCGCAGCAGCTCGCCGGCGCCGATGAGGGTCACAGCTTCGGTCACGCGGTCGACGCGGGTCGTGAGGTCGCTGGACCATGCGAGATGGACGCCCCACAGCGCGCCGTCGTCCCAGCGCGGAGCGCCGACGGCCGCGATCGCAGCGACGGGACTGTCGTGCCCAGGGCGTCCTCTCCGTGACTGCCGCACGATGGCCCCGGCGGGCATCGGCGTCACGACCGGGCGCTTCTCGCGCGTCCACCGGCCGTCGAAGGTCAGCAGCGTGTCGGTCGTCGACGGCACGGGAAGGGTCGCCTCGAGCCAGTCGACGTCGACGGCCGCGGCATCCGACTCTCCCTCGTGCGTGAGCACGTGCTGCACCCACAGCACCCCGCCGCGCTCGATGCCGATCGTGATCGACAGACGCAGAGCGGATGCCGCGTCCTGCGCCGTGACGGTCAGCGAGGTGTCGTCGGGCTCGACGCCGGTGACGCTCCAGCGCGGGTGGTGCACCACCCCGTCGCGGCGCAGCTGCATGCCGGGCCGGCCGCTCCAGCCGTCCGCCTCCTGCGGCGACAGCGACAGCTGCCACGCGGCGTCCAGCGTGCCGGGAGGGGTCTGCCTGCTCAGCGCCCGGGCGAGGGCCTCGGCATCGGCATCCGTGATCCGTCCCACCGCCGCACCCCAGTGCAGCACGCGCGGAAGACCCGCACCGCGGGCGTCGACGATCACGCCGACGCCCTCGTTCTCGAGACGGATGAAGCCGGAAGTCATGCAGGGGTCCTTTCCACAGGGGGTCGCTCGCCGGTGCCCCGCTCGACGATCCACGTCGGCATCTCGAGCTGACGTGTGAAGCCGGCCGGGTCCTGCATGCGCTCGATGGCGAGCGTCGCAGCAGCGCGACCGAGCGCGAGCGGGTCGTAGCTGACGACCGTCACCCCCAGCACGTCTGCGGTGTCGAAGTCGTCGAAGCCGACGAGGGCGGTGCTCCGGTCGTCGCGGTCGCGCAGCACGCGGAGCGCGGCGACCGTCACGCGGTTGTTGCCCGTGATGATGGCCGTCGGCGCGTCGCCCTGCGCGAGCAGATCCGCGATGAACCCGTCGGCCGGGGTCGAGAGATCATCGGCGAGGCGCTCCCACCGCGAGGAGTCGACGATGCCGTAGGCGGCGAGCGCGTCGCGGTATCCCCGTAGGCGCTCGGCCTGCGTGTACACGGATGCCGGATTGCAGATGTAGCCGATGCGGCGATGGCCGCGCTCGAGCAGCCGGGTCGTGGCCTCGAACACGCCGCGGTGGTTCTCCAGGACGATCGAGTCCGCGACGAGGTTGCGCGCCGGGCGGTCGATCGCGATGACCGGCGTGCCGAGGTGTCGTTCGCCCTCGAGGTAGGACTGGTCCTCCGCCACGGGAATGAGCAGGAGCGCCCCGAGCCGCTGACTGAGAAGAGCGTCGGCGACGCGCTCCTCGCCCTCCGCGGTGTCGTCGGTCGTCGCCACGACGAGCGAGTATCCGTTGGCGGCGAGCTCCCGCTCGATGCCGGCGGCGAGCTTGTAATAGAACGGGTTGCTCAGCTCGCCCATGATGAAGCCGATCGTGTTCGTCGGCCCTCCGCGGCGCAGGTTGCGTGCGAGCGGGTTGGGGCGGAAGCGCAGCCGCTTGGCGGCGGCGAGAACGCGTTCGACCGTGTCGGGCGCGACGAGGTCACGGTGCGTGAAGACCCGCGACACCGTCTTAGAGCTCACGCCCGCGAGGCGGGCGACGTCTTCGAGGGTCGCGCGCTGCTGAACCGTCATCGGTGGGGCCTCCTTGCCGGGCGCTTCACGCTAGCACTCCGCCGTCGGTGATGTCTACGTGGGACATTGAAGAGACATTCACCGGTGTCACCAGTGAGCTCTGGAATTTTTCTCCCAGATCAGACAGGTATTCTCGGCAGACAATTCGGAACGGACACGACAAGACAGCGCTGACATCGAACAGTTGCGGAACCGTTTCGAGTGCGTCTAATCTGACGGCGCGACGAACCACGCAACGGTGCGATGACGAGCACCGGCAGTTCAAGGGCGAACCTGACAAGGAGACATCACATGGCGAAGAAGGCACTCGCGGGCATCGCGCTGCTTGCCACCGCCGCGGTCGCGATCAGCGGCTGCGCGGGCGGCGGCGGATCGAGCGACGCGGACAACACGATCGACGGCGACGTGAAGGGCGACATCAAGGTCGTCACGTGGCGCACCGACCTGGTCGAGGACGGCACGTTCGACAAGTACGCCGAGGAGTTCAACAAGCAGTACCCCGACGTCAACGTCACATTCGAGGGCATCACCGATTACGCCGGCGAGATGCTCACCCGCATGAGCACCACCAATTATGGCGACGTCATCGGCATCCCGGCGATCCAGCCCGACCAGTACGAGCAGTTCCTCGAGCCTCTGGGCGACACCGCCGACTTCGAGGACACCTACCGGTTCCTGCCGGCCGCCAGCTTCGACGGCACCCAGTACGGCATCGCCTTCGGCGGCAACGCGAACGGCGTCGTCTACAACAAGAAGGTCTTCGAAGAGGCCGGCGTCAGCGACCTGCCCACCACGGAAGACGAGTGGCTCGACGCACTGCAGAAGGTCGCCGACAACACCGACGCGATCCCGATGTACACCAACTACAAGGACGGCTGGCCGCTGACCCAGAGCTTCGGCAACCTCGGCGCGATCACCGACGACGCAGATGCACCGATCACGCTCGCCGAAGACCCGGCGCCCTGGACCGAGGGCACCGACATCTACGCGATCGACGGGCTGCTGTACGACACCGTCGCGGCCGGGCTCACCGAGGACGACCCGCTGACCACCAACTGGGAGCAGTCGAAGGTCGACCTGGGCACCGGCAAGATCGCCACCATGCCGCTGGGGTCCTGGGCCATCTCGCAGATGCAGGCCGCCGCCGAGGACAACGGCGGCTCGGCCGACGACATCGGCTTCATGGCGTTCCCCGCGAACGTCGACGGCACGCAGCTCGCCGTGATCGGCGGCGACTACAACCTGGCCGTGAGCAAGCACTCCAAGGCCAAGGCGGCCGCGTGGGCGTGGATCCAGTGGGTCGTCGCCGACTCGGGCTACACCGAGGCGCAGGGCATGGTCTCCCCGCTCAAGGATGCCGCGCTGCCCGACTCGCTGACCGACTTCGAGGCCGCCGGCGTCGAGCTCATGGAGATCAACCCGGCGCCCGCCGGCAAGGAGGGCCTGCTCAACGAGGTCTCCAGCGACTCGCAGATCGACCTGTACGGCCCGATCTACCGCCAGAAGCTCGTCGACGTCGCCCGCGGCGCCGCCGACGGCGACAAGGACAGCTACTTCGCCGAGCTGAACGAGCGCTGGGGCGCATCGGTCGAGAAGCTCGCCGGCTGAGCGGACGGGACGGCAGCGACATGGCCATTGCGACACCCGGTGCGGCTCCGGCGGATGCCCCTGCCGTCCTCTCCGCGCCCCTGCGGGCGCGCCGGTTCGGCGGGGGATCCCGCCGAACCGGCCGCCGGCGGGGCGGCTCCGCCGGGCGGAGCCTCCTGCAGCACCTCACCCCGTGGTTCTTCCTGGCCGCGGCGGTGGGACTGCTGCTGCTGTTCACCTACTGGCCGGCCCTGAACCTCTTCTACTTCAGCGTCACCGACTGGGACGGCATCGACCTCCAGAAGAACTTCGTCGGCCTCGACAACTACGTGCAGGTGTTCACCGACCCGCGCATCTTCTCGGTGTTCGGCGTCAGCCTGTACTACTTCTTCGCGTCGTTCGCGCAGATGGCGATCGCGCTGTACTTCGCCACGCTCCTCAGCTTCTCGACGCGCTTCTCGAACCTCTTCCGCGGCATCCTGTTCTTCCCGTACCTCATCAACGGCGTCGCGATCGGGTTCGTCTTCCTCTACCTGTTCCAGCCGGGCGGCACGCTCGACACGGTGCTGAGCTGGTTCGGCGTTGCCGACCCGCCGCAGTGGCTGGGCAACCCCGACGTGGTCAACTGGTCACTGGCCGGCACCTCGGTGTGGCGCTACACGGGAATGAACTTCGTGCTCTTCCTCGGTGCGATCCAGTCGATTCCGCACGAGCTGTACGAAGCGGCGGATCTGGACGGCGCGACCCGCTGGCAGCAGTTCTGGGCCATCATCTTCCCCGGCATCCGGCGGGTGATCGGCCTCTCGTTCATCCTCGCGATCGCCGGCAGTCTCAGTGTCTTCGAGATCCCCTTCATCATGACCGGCGGCGCCAACGGATCGGCGACGTTCGTCATCCAGACGCTGCAGACCGCCTTCAGCTTCCGGCAGGTCGGTCTCGCATCAGCGATGGCCGTCGTGCTGCTGGCGATCGTGCTGGTGATCACGTGGATCCAGCGCAAGGTGTTCCCCGACGAGAAGGTCGACCTGACATGACCACCACAGAACCACAGCGCACGATGCCGTTGCGCACCACTCCCCCGCGCACGATCAAGGGCCGTTCCCTCGGCGAGCGCCTCCGCGGCGTCAGCGCGACCACGGCGAAGTACCTCAGCCTGATCATCGCGTCGGTGCTGACGCTGCTGCCCCTGTCGGTGCTGCTGTTCGCGAGCCTCAAGACCGCGCCCGAATACGCCCAGACCGGTCCGTTCGACCCGCCCGAGAACTGGCTCAACTTCGACAACTTCGTGACGGCGTTCACGAGCGGCGAGATGCTCGAGGGCTTCGTCAACACGACGATCGTGCTCGTGGTGTCGCTGGCAGGCACGATCTTCATCGGCACCATGGCCGCCTACGCGCTCGACCGGTTCGCGTTCCGCGGCAAGAAGCTCGTGTTCGGCCTGTTCCTGGTCGCCACGCTGATCCCCAGCGTGACCAGTCAGGTGGCGACCTTCCAGCTCATCAACGGACTCGGCCTCTACGACACCAAGGCCGCGCTGATCCTGCTGTTCATGGGCACGGACATCATCGCCATCTACCTGTTCATCCAGTTCATGCAGTCGATCCCGATCTCCCTCGACGAGGCGGCGATGATCGACGGCGCGAACCGGTGGACGATCTACTGGCGCATCGTGCTGCCCCTGCTGCGACCCGCGATCGCGACGGTCGTCATCATCAAGGGCATCGCGGTGTACAACGAGTTCTACGCACCATTCCTCTACCTGCCGTCCGAAGGACTGATCTCCACGTCGCTGTTCCGGTTCAAGGGACCGTTCGGCGCCCAGTGGGAGGTCATCTCCGCCGGCACCGTCCTCGTCATCATCCCGACCCTCGTCGCCTTCCTGCTGCTGCAGCGATGGATCTACAAGGGCCTCACCGCAGGAGCCGTCAAGTGACCACCGCCCTCTCGTTCCGCCCGCTCGACTCGGGCTGGACCCTCCGCGCCGCCGCCGGACCGGCACCGGACGGACTCGCCGGCGACGTCGCCGCGACGGTCCCCGGCTGCGTGCACACCGACCTCTTGGCCGCGGGACTCATCCCCGATCCGTTCCTCGACGACAACGAGTCCGCGCTCGCGTGGATCGGCCTGGTCGACTGGACGTACGCGACCACGTTCACATGGACCGCGGATGCCGCAGACCGCACGGATCTCGTGTTCGAAGGGCTCGACACGGTGGCGACCATCCTGCTCAACGGCAGTGAGATCGGGGCGACGGCCAACCAGCACCGCTCCTACCGGTTCGATGTGCGCGGCGCGCTCGTCGAGGGCGACAACGACCTCGTCGTGCGCTTCCGCTCGCCCGTCAAGTACGCCAACGAGCAGAGCGCCGCTCTCGGGGTACGGCAGCGCCCGTACCCGCTCCCCTACGACGCCATCCGCAAGTCGGCGTGCAGCTTCGGCTGGGACTGGGGCATCGCGACGTACACCAGCGGCATCGTCAAGCCGGTCGGCCTGGAGTCCTGGTCGCTCGCGCGCCTGGCGCAGACGCGCGTGGTCGCGACGCCGTCGGGCGACGGCGGCACGATCGAGGTCGATGTGGAGATCGAGCGCGCGGCCGAGGCATCCGTCCCCCTCTCAGTGAGCGTCGCCGTGAACGGACCCGGACTGGGCGACGGCTCGCTTCCGTCCACCGTCGTCGAGTTCGAGGGCGATCGTGCGCACGTGCGACTGGACCTGCCGGCCGTCGAGCGCTGGTGGCCCGCGGGCTACGGCGAGCAGCCGCTGTACGTCGTGGACGTCCGGCTGCAGGGCGGCGACGGCCCGGATCCGCTGGATGCCGTGCACCGCGTCGTCGGCTTCCGCGACGTGCGCTGGGACATGACCCCCGACGAGTCGGGGACGCCGTTCACACTGGTCGTCAACGACCAGCCCGTGTTCGTGAAGGGCGTGAACTGGATCCCCGACGACGCCCTCACGGTGCGGGTCACCCGCGACCGGCTGCGGCGCCGCTTCGAGCAGGCGCTCGACGCCAACCTCAACCTCATCCGCGTGTGGGGCGGCGGACTCTACGAGTCCGACGACTTCTACGAGCTCGCCGACGAGCTGGGACTGCTGGTCTGGCAGGACTTCCTGTTCGCGTGCGCCGCCTACGCCGAGGAGGAGCCGCTGCGCTCCGAGGTCGAGGCGGAGGCGCGCGAGAACATCGTGCGGCTCGGCCACCATGCCTCGCTCGTGCTGCTCACCGGCAACAACGAGAACCTGTGGGGCTACGAGGACTGGGGCTGGAAGCAGCGCCTGGACGGCAAGACCTGGGGCGCCCACTACTACTACGAGCTGTTCCCCGCGCTGGTCGCCGAGCTCGCCGCGCACGTCCCGTACGCGCCCGGAAGCCCGTTCAGCCCCGGCATGGGCTGGGATGGCACGGCGCAGACCGGGCCGCACCCCAACGACGAGGAGCACGGCTCCATGCACCTGTGGGAGCAGTGGAACCGGCTCGACTGGACGACGTACCGCGACCACAGGCCCCGGTTCGTCGCCGAGTTCGGCTGGCAGGGCCCCCCGGCGTGGAGCACCCTCGTCCGCTCCATCAGCGACGACCCGCTCACCCCTGAATCGCCCGGCATGATCGTGCATCAGAAGGCGATGGAGGGCAACACCAAGCTCACGAACGGCCTGATCCCCCACTTCCGGATGCCGGAGGCCATGGAGGACTGGCATTGGGCGATGCAGCTCAACCAGGCGCTGGCCGTGCGCACGGCGCTCGAGCACTTCCGCTCATGGGCGCCGCACACCCAGGGCGCGATCGTCTGGCAGCTGAACGACTGCTGGCCGGTGACGTCGTGGGCGGCCATCGACGGAGACGAGCGCCCGAAGCCCCTGTACTACGCGCTGAAGAACGCGTTCGCCCCGCGTCTGGCGACCGTGCAGCCGCGTGACGGCGGGCTCGCGGCCGTCCTCGTGAACGACACCGCCGAGGCCTGGGAGGGCGAGCTCCTCGCGCGCCGCGTCGGGTTCGCGGGCGACGAGCTCGCCCGGTTCACCACGCCGGTCTCCCTCGCACCGCGCGAGACGGTCACCGTTCCTCTCCCCACCGACGTCGTCACGCCCGGCGACGCGGCGAGCGAGCTCGTCGTCGCCGGCGTCGACGACGTGCGCGGCCACTGGTTCTTCGCCGAGCCGCGCGAGTCGGAGCTCGGCGCCGCGCGTGTCGAGCTCCGCACCGAGCCCACCGCGGGCGGCACGCTGGTCTCGCTCACCGCGGGCTCCCTGGTGCGCGACCTCACCCTGCTGGTCGACAAGGTCGATCCGGGCGCCGTCGCATCCGACGCGCTCGTGACGCTGCTGCCCGGCGAGAGCACGACGCTGCTCGTGCGACACGACGGCGACGCGCTCGCGGCATCCGCGCTCTCCGATCCTCGGGTGCTGCGCACGGCCAACGAGCTGGTCGCGTCGTGACCGCCGAGACCGCCCAGGCGCTCGGTTCGTACGTGGCCGGAATGACCTGGGGCTGGACCGGCGTGCGCGGCACGTGGGCGACGCCCGCGGCATCCCACTCCCTGCGGGCTATGGCCGACCACGGCGTGAACTGGACGGCGATCGCGTACTCCGCCCTGCAGGACACGGCGCAGTCGACCGAGGTGCCCTTCCGGGAGGCGCCGACCGTGACCGACGAGGAGGTCGTCTGGGCCATCCGCGAGGCGAAGGCGCTCGGGCTGAAGGTGTGCCTCAAGCCCGTCGTCAACGTCGCCGACGGCACGTGGCGCGCGTACATCGGGTTCTTCGACCAGGATGTGCCCGGAGAGCCGACGTGGGGAGAGTGGTTCGCGTCGTACCGCGAGTTCATCGTGCACGCGGCGCGGATCGCCGAGGCCGAGGGCTGTGAGATGCTCTGCGTCGGCTGCGAGATGGTGCGCGCCGACGCCCGCGAGGCCGAGTGGCGCGCGCTCATCGCCGACGTGCGCGCCGAGTTCTCGGGCATCGTCACCTACAACTGCGACAAGTACCAGGAGGACCGCCTCTCGTGGTGGGACGCGGTCGACGTCGTCACGTCCAGTGGCTACTACCCCCTCGACCGATGGGATGCCGAACTCGACCGCATCGAGCGGGCCGTTGCCGAGACGGGCAAGCCGTTCTTCTTCATGGAGGCCGGCTGCCCCTCGCGCGAGGGCTCGCCGGACCGTCCCAACGACTGGTCGCTGCCCGGCGCCCCGTCAGGTGCGGCGCAACTGCGCTACTACGAGGCGATGTTCGCCGCCTGCGACGCGCGCCCGTGGGTGCGCGGGTTCATGCTGTGGGATTGGCCGCCCCGGCTCTACGCGGCCGACGAGGCGGCTGCGAACGACGACTACTGCCCGTACGGCAAGCCCGCCGGCGAGTTCCTCCGCGACGCGTACCGTCTGCGCGCGAGTGGCGCAGGGATGGGGCAGCAGCCATGACCGAGCGCACGGAGACAGGCACGGTACTGGCGATCGACGCCGGGCAGACCGGCATCAAGGTGCGGGTGCGGGAGCACGACCTGCTGTTCCCCGGCATCCGCACGCACGAGCAGCTGCTGCCGCAGCTCGCCGCCGTCGCGCACGCCGCGATCGAGCGCACGGGCGCCGAGGTGTCGGTCGTGAGCGCGGGTGTCTCGGGGCTGACGACGAAGGAGGCGGATGCCGCGGCACTCCTCGCCCGCATCGCCGACCCGGCGGTGCACGAGGTGATCCTCGCGCACGACTCGACGACGTCGTTCCTGGGGGCACTCGGCGACAGTCGAGGCGCGGTCGTCGCCGCGGGCACCGGCGTGGTCACGCTCGCGGTCGGCGCGGAGCGCGTCGCCCGCGTCGACGGGTGGGGCTACCTGATGGGCGACGCCGGCAGCGGATACTGGATCGGCCGCGAGGCGCTCGACGCCGTGATGCGGGAGTTCGACGGGCGCGGTCCGGCGACCGCGCTCCGCGCGGTGGCCGAGGAGCGGTGGCCCGACCTCACCCAGGCTTACATCCACCTGCAGTCCGACGACGACCGCGTGAGCGTCGTCGCCTCGTTCGCCGCGCACGTCGCGCGGCTGGCCTCCGACGGCGACGCGGTGTCGCAGAACATCACCGTGCGGGCCGGCGGCGAGCTCGCCCACAGCGTCGAGACCGCGCTGCGCCGGGTGCGCTCCGACGACCCCGACGAGCGCTTCGCGGCCTGCGCCATCGGCGGCGTGTTCCGCTCGCCGCAGCTGCACGAGGCCTTCGCCTCGCACATCGCCGCGAGCGAGCTGAACGTCACGCTCGTCGAGCCACGCGGTCACGGGATCGACGGCGCCGCCGCCCTCGCGGGCCTCGCCCCCCAGCATCCACTCGCCCACGCGGTGTCGGTCGCCCGAGCCTGACGTCCGCGCTGACATCCGCGTTCGACAGGTCAACCGGCCTTCCACAGGAGAACCGCGCACCGTCCATCCTGCGGAAGCCCGGTTGACCTGTTGAGGCGTCGGTTCGCGGGAGTCGGGAGGCGCCGGCACGCGGGAGGAACGGCGGATGCCCCGGCCCTGTGTGGACAGGTGGGCCGGGGCATCCGGGTCTCGCGCTGAGGGCTGGTCAGACCAGCGACTCCCTCCACGCACTGTGGAGCTGGGCGAACTTGCCGTCGCCGCCGATCAGCGCATCGGGGGCGTCGTCCTCGATGATGCGGCCGTGCTCCATGACCAGCACGCGGTCCGCGATCGCGACCGTCGACAGACGGTGCGCGATGATGATCGCGGTGCGGTCGGCGAGCAGGGTCTGCAGGGCATCCTGGATCTGCCGCTCGGACGGCATGTCGAGCGACGCCGTCGCCTCATCGAGGATGAGCACCGCCGGGTTCGCGAGGAAGGCGCGTGCGAACGAGACCAGCTGACGCTGTCCCGCCGAAACACGGCCGCCGCGCTTGTTCACGTCGGTGTCGTAGCCGTCCGGCAGGGCCTCGATGAAGGCATCCGCCCCCACCGCCTTCGCGGCGGCCTTGATCTCGTCGAGCGTCGCGTCGGGCTTGCCGAGCGCGATGTTGTCGGCGACCGTGCCGCTGAAGAGGTAGGCCTCCTGCGTGACCATGACGATCGCTCGGCGCAGGTCCTTCGGGTGCAGGGACCGCAGGTCGACGTCGTCGAGCGTGACCGCGCCCTTCGTCGGGTCGTAGAATCGCGACACGAGCTTGGCGAGCGTCGATTTGCCCGCGCCCGTCGTGCCGACGAGCGCGATCGTCTGCCCGGCGGGGATGTCGAGCGAGAAGTCCGGCAGGATGGTGCGCCCCGTGCCGTATCCGAACTCCACGTTGCGGAACTCGAGGTGGCCCTTCGCCGTCCAGAGGTCGACCGGGTGCTTCGGGTCGGGAACCGTGGGCTCCTCCTCCAGCACGCCCGACACCTTCTCGAGCGCCGCCGTCGCCGATTGGTACGAGTTCAGGAAGAACGCAACCTCCTGCAGCGGAGAGAAGAAGTTGCGGACGTACAGCACCGCCGACAGCAGGAAGCCGATCTCCATCGCGCCGTCCACGACACGGATGCCGCCCCACGCGATCACGACCGCGAGCGTCACCGACGCCACGGCCATGAGCCCCGGCTCGAACGTGCCGAACAGGCGGATCGAGCGCATGTTCACGTCGCGGTAGTCCATCGCCACGGCGCCGAACTCCTCGTCGTTGCGGTCCTCCTTGCGGAAGGCCTTCACGGCGCGGATGCCGGTCATCGTCTCGACGAACTTGACGATCACCTTGGCGCTGATGACGCGGGACTCCCGGTACACCAGCTGCGAGCGCGAGTAGAACCAGCGCATGAGCAGGTACAGCGGAATGCCCATCACCGTCAGGATCACACCGGACTGCCAGTCCACGATGTACAGCGCAGCCAGCGTGAAAGCGCCGTACAGGATGCCGGAGACGAGCTCGTTGAGGCCACCGTCGAGCAGCTCGCGGATGGTGTCGAGGTCGCTCGTCTGACGCGAGATGATGCGGCCCGACGTGTACGACTCGTGGAACTCCAGGCTGAGTCGCTGCGTGTGCAGGAAGATGCGCTTGCGCAGGTCGAGCATGATCGCCTGCGTGAGGCGCGCGGCCACCACGACGTACCAGCCGATGAGGGCGGCACCGCCGATTGCCGTCACCAGGTAGACCAGCACGACGAGGATCGTCGGCATCCAGTCCATCCGCTCCACCGCAGCGGGCAGCGCGTTGTTGATGCCGATACCGATGAGCCAGGGGCCTGCGACGCGCAGCGCGGTCGAGATCACCAGCACGACGCCGGCGAGGATCAGCTGCCCGCGCACCGGTGTGATGAGCGAGCCGAGCAGGCGCAGCGAGCGCCTGCGGATCTCCTTGCTCTCGGCGCGCGTGTAGTCGGAGCGGTCTTCGCCGCTGGTTCCTGTCACTGTGGTGCTCACAGGGTCACCTCCCCCATCGGTTCCTGAGCTTGTCGAGCGGCTTGCATGCGAGCTTCCTCGACCTCGAGACTCGAGATCACGTGTCGGTAGTGGCTGCTGGTGCGCAGCAGCTCGGAGTGCGTGCCTACCGCCGTCACGCGGCCGGCCTCGAGCAGCGCCACGCGATCGGCGAGCATGACGGTCGAGGGGCGGTGCGCCACGACGAGCGCGGTCGTCTCGTGCAGGACCTGCCGAAGAGCATCTTCGACGAGGGCCTCGGTGTCGACGTCGAGCGCCGACAGCGGGTCGTCGAGCACGAGCACAGCCGGGCGGGCGGCGACGGCGCGCGCGAGCGCGAGCCGCTGTCGCTGGCCACCGGAGAGGGACAGCCCCTCTTCGCCGATGATCGTGTCGACGCCGTCGGGCAGCTCATCGACGAATCCCGCCTGGGCGACGTCGAGCGCCTCGCGAAGCACGCGCTCGGCTTCGTCGCTGCCGGGGACGAGGTCCTCGCGGCCGAGCAGCACGTTGTCCCTCACGGTCTGGGAGAAGAGGGTCGCGTCCTCGAACGCCATGCTGATGTGCCGGCGCAGCTCTTTGAGGGTCAGGTCGCGCACGTCCACGCCGTCCAGCGTCACCCGGCCGCCGGTCACGTCGTACAGGCGGGTGGGCAGCGTGGTGAGCGTCGTCTTGCCCGAGCCGGTGAGTCCGACGAGGGCCATGGTCTCGCCCGGGCGGACGGCCAGGTCGATCCCGTCGAGCAGATCGCGCTCGTGGGTCGCCGCATCCTGGTAGCGGAAGTGCGCTCCCTCGAAGACGAGCGCGCCGCGCGGGCGCTCGATCGAGACGGGCTCGACGGGGTCGATGATCGTGTTCTCCTCGTCGAACACCTCGAAGAGGCGGTCGGTCGCGGTGCGCGCGTCCAGCAGGAACGAGAACAGGAAGCCGATGGACTCCATCGGCCAGCGCAGCACCGTGGCCATCGCGAAGAACGCGATGAGCTCTGCACCCTGCAGCTGACCCATGGCGGTCAAGTAGATGCCCGCACCCAGGCACAGCGCGAAGGCGATGTCGGGGAGCAGCACCAGCCAGAACCAGATCCAGCCGACCGCGCGCGCCTTGCGCAGCTCGGTCTCGCGCAGCGTCTCGGCCTGCCGCGTGAAGCGCTGGAGCGCGTGCTTGCCGCGGCCGAAGGCCTTGAGGACACGGATGCCGTGAACGCTCTCCTCGACGGAGGTCGCGAGATCGCCGGCCTGGTCCTGGGACTGTCGCGCGAGGGTTCCGTAGGTCTTCTCGAACCGGTACCCGGCGTACCACAGCGGAGCGGACGTGACGAGGAAGATCGTTCCGAGCAGCCAGTGCCAGCGGAACAGCAGCGCCGTGCCGACGGCGATCGTGAGGACGTTCACGACGAGCAGCACGAGCCCGAAGGCGAGCCAGCGGCGCAGCATGCTGATGTCCTGCATCATGCGGCTGAGCAGCTGACCCGACTGCCAGCGGTCGTGGAACGCGACCGGCAGGCGCTGCAGGCGCGAGTAGAAGGTCTGGCGCAGGTCGTACTCGACCAGGGTCGCGGGCGCCAGCACGAACCAGCGGCGCAGCCAGACCATGCCCGCTTCGGCAAGGCCGAGGAGCAGGATCGCTCCGGCCCCCCACCAGATCGCGGTGATGTCGCCCGAGGCGATGGGGCCTTGGACGATCTGCTCGAGCACGAGCGGGATGGCCAGCGCGAGCAGGCTGGCGAAGAGCGCACTGACGGCGCCCATCGTCAGTCGCGGCAGCACGGGTCTGGCGAAGGGAAGAAGGCGCGCGAGCGCGCGTGGCGTGGAGAGTCTCTCAGCGGAAGACGTAGTCATGATCCTTGACGAGTGGTGTGGCGGGGGCGTTTCGATGCCGCGGGAACGGCGGGGACGGCGCACCGCACAGACAGCGTGCGGGGTCGCCGGAGAGGCGTCCTGTAGGCCAGAACGCGGGAGCTGGTGATCCTATGCCGCGCGGCGTTACGAGCGGCGGCGCCGCGGGTGCGGCGGATCGGCGGAGGTCGGCCCGGGGATTATCCCTCGAGGGCGACGCGCGGCGTCCCGGGAGCAGGCAGGAAGACAATCGGCTTCGTGGTGACGACGGCCTGAGACATGGCTTCCTCCTTGTTCGCGGGACATGAGCCGGGTGCCGCCGAAACGACACGCCAGCCCTCCAGCCTATACCTGAGAATTCCCTGGGCGCAACAAGCGCTTTCCGCCTCCCCGGAAGTTCTTCGCGGGTGCCCCCCGTGGACGCCGCACGCCCCGGAGGGTCCTGGGACGATCCGGGGTGCCGGAGGCTTATGGGATCAGCGCCGGCACCGCGGCCTCGCGGTCGAGCAGCCGCCGCTTGACGGGCAGGCCCCAGGCGAACCCGCCGAGGCTTCCGTCGGTGCGCAGCACGCGATGGCAGGGCACGAACAGGGCTGGGGCGTTGCGGGCGCAGATGGATGCCGCGGCGCGCACGGCGCTCGGAGAGCCGAGCTCGGCGGCGAACTCGCTGTAGGTCAGCGGACGACCGGGGGCGATGCGCCGCAGCGCCGCCCAGCCGGCGAGCTGCATCGGGGTGCCGTGCTGCGCGACCTCGACGTCGTCGATCGCGGCGAGGTCGCCCTCGTAGTAGGCCGCCACAGCGGCGGCGGCGTCCGTCTCTCCTGTCTCGACGATCGAGGGGCGCACGCGCTCCGACAGCCGGGCCAGGATCGCCGCAGGGTCGGCGGTCCAGCCCGAGGCGAGCACGCGCCCCGCGTCGTCGGCGAGGAGCGTGAAGGCGCCGTCGGGCGTCTCGAGGGTCTGGATGGTCGCGGTGGTCATGACAAGCCTCCGGTGGTCGATGGGGACGGAGTGGATGGGACGGATGCGTCCGCTCGCGCCTCGCGGAGCGGTCGTGCGGCGCGTGCTCTGGCGGGCGCCCTCGGCGGGACCGCGTTCCAGAGGTGAGCGGTGAGGTAGCTGCGCCACGGCGCGGTGCGGGCAGCCCAGTCGTCGAGCGCGCGCGGCTCGGCGGGGAGCCCGAGAGCGGCGGCGCCCGTGCGGACGGCGACGTCGCCCGGCAGGAAGACGTCGGGGTCGGCGAGCACCCGCATGCGCACGTAGTCGGCGGTCCACGGGCCGATGCCGGGCATCGCCAGGAGGGCTGCCCGCTGCTCGACCGCGTCGTCGCCCGGGGTGAGGGTGAGCGTGCCGTCGACGAGGGCGGCGGCCGCTCCGGTGATCGCACGGATGCGGGCGGCGGGCCCGCGCAGCACCTCTCCCCCGCGCTCGGCGATCGCGGACATCGTCGGGAACAGCCGGACAGGGACAGGCGCGTCCGCTGCGCCGACGCCAGCTGGGTCGGCGGCCGCCGCTTCGGGAGCGGCCGCAGGGGTCCCGGAGAGCATGCCCGCGAAGGCGGGCACCTCCTCGCCGAGCGCCGCGGTCAGCGCCGTGAGCGCCGTGCGTGCGGCCACGACCGTGATCTGCTGGCCGACCATGGCCCGGATGAGCATCTCGTGCGGGTCGGCGGCGCCCGGCACGCGGATGCCCGGAAGACCCGCGACCTGCGGAGCGAGCTGCGGATGCTGCGCCAGCGACTCGTCGACGGCGACCGGGTCGGCATCGAGGTCGAACAGACGCCGCGCACGCGTGACGAGGGTCGACAGATCCGCGAGGTTCGTCATCGCCGCGCGCAGGCGGACACGGCCCACGTCGTCCAGGCGGAGCTCGAACCATGACGGCCCGTGGGGAAGACGCAGCGTGCGGGCGAACGTCGAGGCGGTGGCCGCCTCGGCGCCCGGCACGGCACGGGCGGCCATCCATGCGAAGAGACCCGCGGCATCGAGCGCACCCCGGTGCGGGAGCGCCAGGTCGATCGTGACGCCGGGCGCGCCCTGCGCGGGCGCAGCGGCCTGCCGTTCGCCGGGTCGCGACAGCCGTCGCCGCGCGCGGAGCTCGAGCGGCGGCATCCCGAACACCTCGCGGATGGTGTCGTTGAACTGCCGCACACTCGCGAAGCCCGACGAGAAGGCGACGTCGGCGGCCGGCAGATCGGTGCCCACGAGCAGCATGCGGGCCGTCTGCGCCCGGTGCGCGCGGCTGAGGGCCAGGGGTCCGGCACCGAGCTCGGTCGTGAGGAGCCGCGTCAGGTGCCGCGGGGAGTAGCCGAGCCGCCGCGCGAGCCCGGGAACGCCCTCGCGCTCGACCACGCCGTCGGCGATGAGGCGCATGGCGCGGCCCGCGGTGTCGCCCCGGAGGTTCCACTGCGGTGAGCCCGGTGCCGCTTCAGGAAGGCACCGCTTGCACGCGCGGTAGCCCGCCTCGTGGGCGGCCGCGCTCGTCGGATAGAACGTGACGTTCGACGGCTTGGGGGTGCGGGCGGGGCAGCTCGGCCGGCAGTAGATGCCCGTGGAGCGGACCGCCGTCACGAACTGCCCGTCGAAGCGCGCATCGCGCGAGTCGATCGCTCGATAGCGCTCGTCGAATGACATGGCGCCGAGGCGCGCGCCGGGTGTCATGGTGAGGCTCATGCCCCTAGCCTGACACGCTCCCCCGACAGCCGCTCGCGGAAATCGGACATGGCTGTGCGGCCTCTCCGAGCCGGGCGGGAGCTCAGCTCAGCGCGGGACGAAGGCGGAGCGGATGCGGTGCCAGAGCGGATCGCCCTCGGCGACCCCGGAGCCGATGCGGAGCACACCGCCCGCCTGGCCGAGCCCGCACGCGAGCGCGATCAGGCCGATCAGGCCCGCGGCGGCCGACAGACCGTTGACGTCACCACCCGCGAGGTCGCGAACCGCGGCCGCGATGCCGAAGATCGCGGTGAGGAACGCCAGCGAGGACGTCAGCAGCCTCACGAGGTTGCGCGGCTCGAGATAGACGGTTCGCGCCTGCACCCACCCGCCGGCGCGGCGCTGACGAGAACCCGCACGGAACGGTGCGCGCAGCCATGCGGCGGCGCTCGTCGTGAGCGCACGTCCGGTGAGCCACAGCCGCACGAGCCCGAACGCCGCGACGCCGGCGAGGATCACCGCGACGACCGTCACCACGAGATCCACGAGCGCGGCGGGGCGTCCCAGCTGCACGATCGCATCCACCATGCCCAGGGCGACGAACACACCGACCGCGGTCACCACGAAGGCGGCGAGCCCGAAGGCCCATCGCGACCACCGCTCGTAGTCGCCGCGGAGCAGCAGCGCGACGCGGTCGGCCTCCGCGACGGTGACGTCATCCGCCGTCGCGCCGCCGATCCAGGGGCGCGATTCCGGCCGGATGAGGGTGAAAGCCATGCACGTCAGATTACGCGGTGCGCTGCGCGGCGCCGGAATCGGCCACCGGCAGCGCCGGCTCGGCACCTTCCGGCAGGACCTGCGTCGTCGACAGCACGAAGGCGGTCAGCAGTGCCAGCTCCGCCCGCTGCGACGGGTCCGAGCACATGCCCATCACGAGGACGGTTCCGCCCTCTTCCGGCAGAAGCAGCTCGCCGACGGTCGCCACGTTCGGGATGCCGCCCGTGAGCAGCCGGCCACTGGCGACGGTGCCGACGCGACCGTCCGGCGCGGTGAAGGTCTCGGCGCCCGCCTTCTCGCCGAAGCGCACGAGGGGGAACAGCCGGTGGAAAGGCGTGCTCGGCACGTCGACGCCGGGCGCCGCGCGCACCACGTTGGTGCACAGGAACGACGCGGCGGGTCGCTCGCCCGCGGTGAGGGAGACGCCCGCGAAGTCGAAGTCGGTTCCCGCGAAAGCGGCGACGCCGGCGCGGAAGCCCTCGACGATCGCCGTCCGCGCCTCGTCGGGGAGCCAGCCCTCACCGCTCGCGAGGTACCAATCCAGCCACTCGTCCGGGGTGCGATCGCCGAACGCCCGGAACTCGATCCAGCCCTGCGGCAGGCGCTGCCAGACGCGGTCACCGGTCGTCGGCGTCATGGGGTCAGAGCTCCTCGTCGGTGCGGGGTCCGTTGCCGCGGATCGTGTTGTCCACGCGCTCCCCCAGGTTCTGCCACGGACCGCTCAGGCTCTCGACGAAGCTCTGGCCGTTGTCGTGCGCGTCCTTGGCCTGCGACGTCATCCAGTAGGTGTTCGAGACCATGTTCTGCATGTTCACGTTGAGCGCGACAGCGAGCGATCCGGCCGCGGTCCCGCCGCCGGCCAGCGCCGGCGTCATGCGCTGGATCGAGGGGATCAGCACCTGCCCGCCCGGACCGATCAGCGACTTCGCCGCCATGCCGAGGGCGCCGCCCGCGAGCATCCCGAGCGCGCCGACCGCGAAGTCCGTCCAGTCCCCACGCCCGGTGAGCGCCTGAAGTCCGTCGATCGCCACCAGGATGCCCGACATGATCAGCGCGACGGCGCCCAGCGCCGGGAAGAAGAGCGACAGGATCGCGATGACGGGAAGCGCCGCCCGGAGGATGTCCTCCAGGATCGGCACCACGTTGTCCATGAGCCAGGCGCCGGTGTCGGCGAGCCACTCCCCGGCGTCGCCGAAGAAGTTCGAGAACGCGTTGCCGGCGTAGTCGTCCAGGATCCCGCCGGCGTCGTTCAGCGAACGCGCGGCCGCAGCGGCCTCGTCGTCGACCTCGGTCTGGAGTGCACGTGCCGCGGCGCGGATCTCCTCGAGCTCGGCGTCGGCGCTGCCGAGCGCGAGCGCCGCATCCGACACCGCGTCGGGATCGGCGTCGTCGTCGTCCTTGTGCTCCAGTGCGGTGGCATGCGCGTTCTCGCACGAAGCGATCCGGGCGGCGGCGGCATCCGCCTCTTCGGCGAGCACGCGTGCGCGCTGCTGGAAGGAGGTGAGCTGGGTGGTCCAGGTGCGGAGCGCGTTCCGCGAGGTCCGCAGGGCCTCGCCGGTGTCCGACAGCTGCGGCCGGAAGTCCTCGCTCACGGAGGCGCGGAACGCCGTGGCGGAGAGGCCGACCCAGTCGGCGTCGTCGCCGCCGTCGAGCATCGACAGAGCGTCGTCGACGCCGTCGCAGCCCGCCGACAGTGCGTCGAGATAGCCGTCGAGCGTCGCGATGTCGCCGGGTGCGGGGTCGAAGCCGAGCGCGGTGAAATCGGTCACGCCGAGCTTCCTTCCTGTGGCACCATGCTCGCGCCGAGCTCGGAGTCCAGTCCCTGGAACGCCTCGAGGATGCCCTCGAGGCCGGCACCGGCGTCCTCCGCGTAGCGTGCGAGCTTCTTCATGCCGCCACCCCACGACCCGTGAAGGTCTTCGAGTCGCCGTCGCAGCTCGTCCTGCGGCACCGCCGAACCCGACACGTTCGCAAGCGCGCCGGTGGCGTCTTCCAGCATCGTCCGCATGTTGGCGTACGCATGCCGGCTCGCGCTCATCGCGTCGAAGTCGATCCTCACGTCCGTCATCGCATTCCCTCCGAAACGGCCCGACCGGAGGCCGCTGCGCGCGGCGCTCCGGTCAGGCTCTCGAGCTTTGTGGCGTGAGCGCGGTTCAGCCGCCGGCGAGCTGCTGGTCGAGGTCCTGGATCGCGCGCATCATGCCGAGCAGCGACTCCGACATGTCGTTGATGCCGTCCACCGCACCCTTCAGACCCGTCGTCAGCTCCGTGTAACCCTCACCGAACTTGCCCGAAGCGTGCTGCGTCTTGAAGTCCTCACCCAGCAGCGTGTCCACCTGGCTCTTCAACGAGTCCAACTGGCCCTGGATGTCATCACGAGCCTGCGACAGCGACGACGCCACCTGCTCCATCTCCGCATACGAAGCACCGAAATCGGCCATCGTCAACTCCCTCACTCAGATTCACGACCCACCCCGGGCCGATGACTCCACGGTAACCGGCATGACGCGATCAGCCCATGGGGACCATTCCCCATGCAGCGATTCAGGCCTGATCAGGGCGGTAATAGGCGGAGCCCGCCTCCGGTGCGAGCGTGAGCGCGAGCCACCCCGGTGCCGTGGCACGGGCCTCTGCTCCGACGTCGGCGGTGATCTTGCCGCGCGCGACGAGCAGGTCGATCGCGGCATCCCGCTCGGCCATGATCCCGGTCAGCGTCGACGGCGGGATCTCCTTCATGCTCTGGTCGACATTGTCGTGCGGGTTCTGCGGACCGCCCTTGATGGTCACGCCTCGCACGAGGATCGCCGCGTAGACCACCACGTCGGCCAGGATGACGACGAGCCAGACCCAGGTGCCGTCGCCCAGCAGCTCGCGCCCCGCGGTGATGGCGATGAGCGCCGTGAACAGGCCGGGCACGATGTGCATCAGCGTGGTCGTGCGGATTCCCGACTGCGCGACGGCGCGGGGATGACGGTAGCGCTGGTACTCGCTCCATGCCGTGGCGAGGAACGAGATGAGCGTGAGCACGCCGGCGAAGGCGAGAGGGAAGTCGAACGCGCTTCCGCCGACGACCCAGCGGAGCATGGCCGCCGCCCCGACGAGCGGGGCCACCAGCAGGAACATGTACGCGAGCGACTGCAGGCAGCTTCCTGCACGGACGCCGCGATGCTCCGCGCGCACCGCTTCCTTCGGGGCCAGCACGACGAGCGCGTGCTGCGCGTAGGGCGCCGTGACGAACGAGCGCAGCTCGAGCCGCCACCAGTCCACGGGACCCCACTCGTCGACCTCGTCGACGAGGCTTGTCAGGGTGCGATCGCTCACAGCGGCCAGTCCTCTCCCGCTCGCACCACTGCGGCATCGAGCGCTTCGACGCGCGTGCGGTCGGCCGACGGCAGGAAGCCCTCGAGGACCGACTCGTGCAGGATGCCGCCCGCAGAGTCCTCCACGAACGCCAGGCCGTACGGTGCGACAGGACCGAGCACGGCGCCGAGCGTGGCGTTCTGCCCGACGAAGAGCCAGCGCCGGAATCCGTAGTCGTGATCGTCATGACGCTCGAGCAGCGTCACCGAGATCCCGGCGCCCAGCTGCGCCGACTCCACCACCTCGGTGGTCGGCGGCAGCAGTGCCGAGGCCGACCACAGGAAGGCGGCCTGCTCGGGCTCGGCCAGCGGTTCGGATGCCGCGAACACGGTGAACGGCGCCAGTACGCGGCCATCCGCCCCGATCAGGAGCAGGTTCCGGCGGTCGTCGCCGGTCGCGCCGGCGATGTCGTTCAGCGCCGCGGTGATGCGCTCCGCCGTGGCGTCGTCGAATCCCGCGCGTGCGGCGAAGGCGTAGGCGGTCTCCCGCGCCCAGAGCGCGCGCTCGTCGGCGGACCGCTGGACGTGAGGAACGGGGAGGCTGCGCTCGGGATCGTGTCGAAGGTTGATCTGCATGTCAGCGCGTGCTCCACGTGAAGGTGGCGACGTGGTGGTCGAAGAGCGCGACCCACGCCAGCAGCACCGGGTCGTCCTCGGCCATGTCGGCCGCATGGGCGACGGTCGCCGTCCATTGCACGGCCTGCGTCCGCCGGGTTCCAGGGATAGGGATGAGGTAGTTGATGAGGAACGAGACCGCTGCGACGCCCTCGAGCGTGACCGGACGACGTTCGGTCCAGCGCACCATGCGATGCCCCTCGCCGATCGCGATGCCGCCCCGGTTGCGGACGGCGTCCTCGACCACGGCGTCCAGCGGGATCTCGGGGGTGGACTTGCGCCGGAGCCCCACGAGACTCGCCGCGCCGAGGGCCCAGGACGGCGCGGTCTCGCCGGCCAGCGCGAACGCGAACGCGTCCTGCGCACGGAGGCTGCGCAAGGCATCCCCCACCTGGACGGCGAGGCCCGACGCGAGATCCGGTCGACCGGCCTGCGAAAGACGCGTCCGCGCCGCGCCCAGCAGTTCCCGCTCGGTATCGGCGGTCACGTCGTATGACTGCCAGCCCAGCGGCAGCAGCATCCGATACTGCGGGACGGCAGGGGCCACCGTGCCCCTCAATTCAGCACGCAGGTCACTCACCCGACAAGTCTCCCATCCCCGGGCCCCCGTTCCGCGCCGTGCGATGCCGCACGGTGCATGTCACGAGAACGGGTTCTGGTCAGGGTCGAACGAGCCGGAGAAGGCGCCGCCGCTCGCGTCCTTGATCTGGCCGACGATCTGGAACTGCGCCACCCAGACGGTGCCGACCGTGGCGAGCGCGTCGCGCCCGGTCGAGCCCATGCGTGCCCAGTCGTCGATGTTCTTGCCCGAGAACAGCGCGGCCGAGAAGTCCGCCGCCTTGTCGGCGAAGGTCGTGCCGCGCAAGGCGTTGAGACCCGACGCCCAGTCGTCGAAGGAGGCGGCGTTCATGCCGGTCAGCCGCAGGGCGTCGTCGCCGAACGCCGTCCCCAGCGCGCGCCATCCCGATGCCGAGCCCAGGCCGCGGACGGTGCGGGCGGCGGGGCCGATGAACGGGATGACGCCGAGAACGCCGAAGGCGACATCCCACCAGCTGCCGTCGTCGAAGGCGAGTTTGCGGGTGAGGGCGACAGCGAGGGTCGCGACCGCCACGATGGCCGCGAGGGCAAGGATGATGGGGCCGCCCACCACGATGGCGAGGACGGCGAGGACGATTCCCGCAACCGCCAGGACGTTCGCCAGGAAGTCGAGCGCGCCGCGGAGGTCGTCTTTCCAGTCGTCCTCGATCTTGCCGCTGACGCCCTCGCGGATGTTCTTCGCGGCGGTGTCGAACGCGTCGAACCAGCTGTCCCAGGCGGTGTCGTACTCCCCCGCCTTCTCCACCCAGTCCGCGTGCTTGGCGCTGGCGAGGCCGCGCTTCTCGTCGGCGTTCGCCGAGGCGGTGTCGTACGCCGACTGCTCGTCCGCGTCCGCGTCGTCGTCGGGCTCGTTCGGCACCGCACCTTCGGCGGTGTCGGCGGTGCGGCTGAGGGTGTAGTACTCCTCCCACAGATCCAGCAGATCCGACACGAGCGGGTCGATGACGCCCTTCGACGTCTCGAGCTCCTTGCCGTACGTCAGGATGTGGGGGCCGACGGCGTCGTAGAGCTCGGCGGCCTCCGACAGATCGCTGCTGACCTTGCCGCACAGCTCGCGGAGCTTCTCGATGGACTGCCCCTCCATGTCGGCGCCGTCATCGACGAGCCGCGAGATGAGGTTCCATGCGCTCGACATGTCGCTCGCGAGGTCGACGATCTGCTGACCCCGCGTCTGGACGTCGCCGGCGTCGCCGCGCAGCTTCTCGATCAGGGTGCCTGCCGGCGTGTGCGACGGCATGTAAGGCGTGGTCATTCCGTCATCCGTTCTCTGACTTGCGTGCCGCGTCTTCGTCGAAGTCCTTGAAGGCGGCGATCACGCCGTCGAGGTGCTCGGCGACGCCCTTGCAGTTGTCCATGAGCCGCTTGCGACGGTCGTCCCACCGGCCCTCGAAGTCGTGGGCCGCGTCCTTCAGGTCGTCCTTGTCGTACGGCGTCTCGACAGCGTCCTCGAGATCCCGTCGCCTGCTGCCCGCGCTCTCGAACTCGTCGATGATGTGCTTGAGCTGCGTGCTCAGGTCGCCGAGATCGTCATAGCTGACCTTGACCCCCACCGTCACTCCTCAAATTGTCGTGCGCCGCCGTCACCGTCACCGTCGCCGTGCGGCGGGCAGGCGCGAAGCCCGCCGCACCGGCGATGGAGGTGGTTCAGCCGCCGGCGAGCTGCTGGTCGAGGTCCTGGATCGCGCGCATCATGCCGAGCAGCGACTCCGACATGTCGTTGATGCCGTCCACCGCACCCTTCAGACCCGTCGTCAGCTCCGTGTAACCCTCACCGAACTTGCCCGAAGCGTGCTGCGTCTTGAAGTCCTCACCCAGCAGCGTGTCCACCTGGCTCTTCAACGAGTCCAACTGGCCCTGGATGTCATCACGAGCCTGCGACAGCGACGACGCCACCTGCTCCATCTCCGCATACGAAGCACCGAAATCGGCCATCGTCAACTCCCTCACTCAGATTCACGACCCACCCCGGGCCGATGACTCCAAGCTAGCGAAACCCCGCCTGCGACCACGATGGGGACCATTCCCCATGCGGGTCCCCAGGTCATCGCTGGACCGCGGTCTGCGGCACCTCCAGCGTGGATCCCTCGACGAGCGGCATCTGCACCGTGACGGCGCGCCCCGACTGGACGAAGATGCCGCGGCCCTCCGGGAAGTCGGAGCGCTTGACCTTCGGGAACGGCACCTTGAAGATGGCGTCGCCGTCGAAGGCGTCCGGACGCAGCACGATGCCCTTGCGGCCGCCCTTGAAGTCGCCGATGAGCCCGAACCCGCTGGCGATCTGGCTGACGTCGGCATCGCCGATCAGCAGATGCTCGCTGCGGTTGACCGCCTGGAACAGCGCCTTGAGCGGGCGCTCGGCCGGCGTGTCGGCGAACTGCGGGACATCCTCGATGACGATCAGGAGTCGCGCCTCGAGCGACTCGTCGCCGACCAGGTCGGCGAGCTCGGTCGCGAGGTCCTTCGCCTCGTCGGGGGTCGTCGCGCTGCGCATCCACGGCGCGAACTCCTTGAGCTGCGATCGGCGGCCGCCGAAGTGGAACAGCCGCACGCCGGGATCGAAGCGCGTCATCGAGGTGATGAGCGCCTTCATCGCGTTCGTCTTGCCCGACAGCGGCGGTCCCGTCACCACGAAGGTGCCGATGGGATCGAAGTCGCGCGCCGCGAGGGTGTCCTCGGCGACGCCGAGCGCGGGGAAGTCGCCGATGCGATCCGGCATGGCCGTGGACTGCAGCCGTGTGGGCAGCGACCCGATCTCTTCGACCTCGCGCGCGCCCGCGGCACGGAGATCCTGCGCCCACTGGGTGAGCAGCTTGGTCTGCTCCGCCACGTTCGGCGTTCCGCCGAGCACCGCGATCTGGGTCTCGAAGCCGTCCACGATGGCCCGTCCGGGCGCCGATCGCTCGTCGAGGACGTCCTTCGGCGCGTTGAGCAGGGCGTACGCGTTCTCGTCCGAGAGCCGCAGCACGACGCGGCGGGACACGTTCGAGCTGATGGCGGTCGGGACCGATCCCGACCGGTCGGCGGTGGCGACGACGTGCACGCCGAGGGGGCGGCCTTCTCCCAGGATGCGCATGAACGCCTGGTAGAACGGCATCCGCGCGGTCGTGGACTCCCACTCCGCGCGGAACTGCGGCAGACCGTCCAGGAGCATGATGATGCGCGCCTCGTCGCGACCGGTCAGCTCGCGGTATTCGGCGATGCTCGACGCGTTGGCGGCGCTGAACCGCTTGCCCCGGTCGTCGAGGATGGCGCCCAGCGACCGCATGATGCGCTGCACGCGCTCCGCGTCGTCCCCGGGGATGATCGAGCCGACGTGCGGCAGCACCTCGAGGCTCTTGAGCGCGCCGGCGCCGAAATCGAGCCCGTACACGGCCACGTTCTCCGGGCGGCGGCCCGTCGCCGCTGCGATCGCGACGGTGCGCAGCACCGTCGACTTGCCCGATCCGCTGGTGCCGTACACGAGCAGCGACCCGTCGCGGTCGGGTTCGAAGTACACCGGCTCCTGCAGCTGGCGCTCGGGGACGTCGCGCTTGCCGAGCAGGATGAACCCGGCGCGCCCGGCCCGCAGCTGGCGGATGTCGACCGTGGTCTCGAGGTCGTCGAGCCACGGACGGCGGGGCGCGGGGATGCGCGCCACCTCGGCGGCCGCCACGAGCGTCGCCACGAGGCGCTTCTGGTCGTTGGGGCCGGGGTCGACGTCGTGCGAGTCGGACTCGCCCGAGTCGGGGAGCTCCCACCGCTGCACCGAGCCGAACCGCAGCTGCGCGACGGCGACGTCCGCCGCGGGCGCCTGGTCGCTGCTCCATCCGCCGGCATAGGCGGACTGGAACGACACGAGACGACCGGGCCCCGTCTTGGCGATCCCGCGACCGGGGATGCCGGGATCGAAACGCGCCGCCACGGGATCGCCGACGACGTCCTTCGAGTCGGACTCGTCGGCCATGCGCAGCGCGACGCGCAGGTTGGTGTTGGCGCGCAGGTTGTCCTTGATCACCCCGGCGGGGCGCTGGGTGGCCATGATCAGGTGGATGCCGAGCGATCGGCCTCGCTGGGCGATGTCGACGACGCCGTCGACGAACTCCGGCACCTCCCCCGCGAGCGCGGCGAACTCGTCGATGACGAGCACCAGCGCGGGTGGCGTGTCGGGATCGCGCCGCTTCTCCAGCTCGAGGAGGTCCTTGGCCTTCTTGCGGTTGAACAGGTGCTCGCGGTGGTGCAGCTCGGCGCGCAGGCTCGTCAGCGCGCGGCGGACGAGGTGCGGGCTCAGGTCGGTCACGAGGCCGACGCAGTGCGGCAGATCGACGCAGTCGGCGAATGCCGAGCCGCCCTTGTAGTCGACGAACAGGAACGTGACGCGGTCGGGGCTGTGGGCCGCCGCCATACCGAGCACCCATGCCTGCAGGAACTCGGACTTGCCGGCTCCGGTGGTGCCGCCCACCAGGGCGTGCGGGCCCTGGGTCCGCAGGTCGAGCGCCATCGCGTCCGTGGCGCCCTGGCCGACGATCGCGCGCAGCGTGCCCGCCTTCTTCAGTCGCGGGAGGACCGCGCCCGAGCGATCCAGGATGGTGTTGTTCTCGCGCCAGCGCTCGATCGCGAAGGAAGGCTCCGAGGCCATCTCCGATCCCACCAGGGAGAGGAACATCACGGAGTTCGGGATGTCGGACGAGTCCTCGATCACCGTGCTGGAGTCCACCACCGGCGCGAGCCGCTTCGCGAGGACCGTCATCAGCTCGTTCGAGACGCCCTCCACCGCCGTCTCGGGATAGTCGACACCGCTGCGGACCGTCCCCGCGCGCGCACGCTCGAGCCCGTTCGTGACGTCGAGGAAGCTTCGGCACACCGCGGGCAGCGCGTCGACCATGGGGGCGACGAACAGTCCGTACACGCCGACGTCGGCGCCGCGCTCGAGCACCTGGGTCAGCCGGGCCCGGTCGACGGGCGCGTCGGCGGTGACGATGACGACGACCGCCGTCTGGCCGGGGAACGTGGCCTCTTCGGCAGCGCGGCGCACGTCGGTGCCGTAGCGCATCGGATCCCAGTCGTCGGCGAGGGGCAGTCGTGGCGACGATGCGGCCTTCGACCGCTGCATCACCAGTTCCTCCAGGCCCGACAGCAGCGCCGCGCCGGTCGACGCCGAGTCCGACAGGGGCATGTCGCGGAACGGGCTGCGCTCGCTGGAGGTGTGGGGCAGCCACTTCAGCCACTCGAGCTGCGTCGCCCAGCGGGGCTCGGTCAGTGCGATGGCGACCAGCTCGTTGGGAGAGTGCAGGCCGAACAGCTGCACGCACAGACCGCGCAGCGCATCGGCGGCCTCGCGGTCGCCGCCGGCGACGCCGATCACACCCACGCTCTGCAGCGACTCCAGCACCGGCACGCCGTCGATGGTGCGGTAGCGGTCCCGCAGCCGGTCGACGCGATCGACGAACTCCTGCAGTGCCTCCGGCGTCTCGGACCGCTTCACCGTCGTGCGCGACGGGGCCTCGGTGATGCCCAGCCGCACCGAGAGGAAGTTCCAGTGCTCTGGACGCCGCGTCCACAGCATCGGGCCGAGCCGCATCGCCTCTTCGAACACCACCGCCACCGGCGGCGCCTCCGCATTGCGGATCTCGCGCTCGCGCGGGCGCTCGCGGTAGAGCGTCTCTTCCAGCTCCTCGAAGGTGCGCTCGAAGATCTCGGTCTCTTTGCGGGCGCGCTGGCCCACCTGGGTGCGCTGGGAGATGAAGTTGCCGAGCAGCATCAGCGGCGACATGATGACGACGAGGAGCGACCGGGGGTTGCCGTTCATCGCGAACAGCGCCATGCCGAGGATGAGCGGTGCGACGAGCATCGGCCACGGGAACAGCCGCGTGACCGGATCCTTCGGCATCCGCGGCTCCGGGAGCTCTTCGCCGATGTAGCGAGGCTCGACGCGCGGGCTGCGGTTGAACAGCAGCGATCCGCCGCGCTCGAGCACCGGGTCCTGCTCGACGGGCGCGAAGTCCTGGACCATGCGGACGACCACGTCGGTGTCACCGAGCGAGAACCGCTGCCCCGGGATGACGCGGAGGCGCTGGACCAGACCGCCGTCGACCACGATGCCGTTGGCCGAGTTCAGGTCGACGAGCTCCACCGAACCGCCGACCTCGATGCGCGCATGCACCTTGGAGATCAGCGGATCGTCGAGCACGATGTCGTTGCCGGCGGCGCGCCCGATGGTGAAGTGGCCGCGCGGCAGCGGGAACTCGCGTCCGACGAGCGGGCCGCCGACGACCGAGAGGATCGCGGCCGGTGGACCGCCGACCGCCCGCGACGCGACGTAGTCCTCTCCGAGGTTCACGATCGATGCGATGAAGCCCGAGCCGACGGCGGCGTCGCTGATCAGCATGTCGGGCGCGAGCATGGTGAAGGTCGACGAGGTGGGCGGTGCCACCTTGAGCGTCAGCACATCGCGCGGAGAGGCGGACGTCTCGCGAGCGGGGTCGGTGTCGACGATGTGCCGGGCCACGTCCTGCACGGTCGCCGTCGTGTCGGAGGTGACGACGATGTCGATCTGCTGCGCGTCTCGCCGCTGGAGTGTGAGTCTGAGTCTCATGCGTTGTCCTCGGGGTCTGCGTCAGCCGATGCGGATGAGGGCTCGCCGGTCGCCCAGCAGGAGGGTGTCGCCGCTGCGGACCGTGACCCCCTGACCGGGCGGGAGGGAGTGCTCCGCGCCCTCGCGGATGAGCGCGCTGCCGTTCGTCGATGCACGGTCGACGGCGATGATGGCGCCGCCCGTGCGCAGCAGCGCGAGATGGGTCTTGGAGATCGACTTCGTCGGATCCTCGATCGGGACGAGGGTGAGCCCGTTGTCGCCCGGCGCGGGCGAGGGATCGCGTCCGATCAGGATGCCGGCGCCGGGGAGGGCGATGCGCGCGCCGGTGTCGAACTCGAGCACGACGGCCGGGGACGACGACGCATCTGTCACCGGCGGCGCGGCGACGGCGGGCGTGCCGGGGCGTGCCGGCGCGGCAGGACGCGCGGCAC
>NZ_JBJDRL010000038.1:0-40646 GCF_044987475.1 Microbacterium sp. ZW CA_36 | reverse complement strand
AGTACGCGGTGACGGTGAGCGGCGGGCGTCGACAGCCGCCCGCCGCTCACCGTCACCGCGTACTCGCCGCTGCACCAGGGTGCGTTCACGCGCGACGACAAGCCGCTGTGGGCGCCGATGCGCCACGCGTCGAACCGCGAGCGCGTACGCGTGCTGCACGACGTCGCCGCCGAGATCGGCGCGACCCCCAACCAGGTCGCGCTCGCGTGGCTGCTCGGGGGGCCGGTGCCGGTGATCCCGGTGGTCGGCATCTCGAGCGTCGCCCAGCTCGAAGAGGCGCTCGCCGCGGCAGACCTGGTGCTCGACCCCGAGGTGCGCACGCGCCTGGACGGGGCGGACCTCGTGCTGGACGCGGAACTGCGCGCGGGTCTCGAGCTGGCGTAGAGGAGGGCTGCGGCATCCCGTTCCTCAGCTGAGGCTGCGGATTGGCTGCGGCATCCGTTCCTCAGCTGAGACTGCGGATTGGCTGCGGCATCCCGTTCTTCAGCTGAGGACGTGAGCCGAGATGAGGGCGGAACCGCGCGTTTTCCCCCCTCATCTAGGCACGCTTCCTCACCTGAGGACGCGGACCTCGACTGAGGACGCGGACCTCACCTGAGGACGCGGACCTCGACTGAGGACGCGGACCTCGACTGAGGACGCGGAATGGCCGAGGCATCCGCTCCTCAACTGAGGACGTGAGCCGAGATGAGGCGCTCAACAGGCCGTTCGCTCCGCATTTCGGCACGTTTCCTCATCTGAGGACGCGCGGCACCTCACCTGCGACCGACGGATGCCGCGGCCGGCGCCCCGGCAGAAGTGGGGGCTGCAGCAGCGCAGGGCTACAGCTCGGCGCGTCAGAGCAGCTCGGGGTCCTCGGACTCGACGGGCTCGGCGTCGAGGAGGTCGGCGACCGAGTCGAGCACCTCATCGGGGCGGAACGGGTAGCGCGCGATCTCGGCCGCGTCGCTGATGCCGGTGAGCACCAGCACGGTGTGCAGGCCTGCCTCGATGCCGGCGACGACGTCGGTGTCCATGCGGTCGCCGATCATGCCGGTGTTCTCGGAGTGGGCGCCGATGCGGTTGAGCGCGGAGCGGAACATCATGGGGTTCGGCTTGCCGACGACGTACGGCTCCATGCCGGTCGCCTTCGTGATGAGGGCCGAGATGGCGCCGGTCGCAGGCAGGACGCCCTCGGTGGACGGGCCGGTCGCGTCGGGATTGGTCGCGATGAAGCGGGCGCCGGCGCCGAGGAAGCGGATCGCCTTGGTGATCGCCTCGAACGAGTAGTTGCGGGTCTCGCCGACGACGACGTAGTCGGGGTTCGTCTCGGTCATGATGAAGCCGGCCTCGTGAAGGGCTGTGGTCAGGCCCGCCTCGCCGATGACGAACGCCGTGCCGCCGGGCATCTGCGAGCGCAGGAAGTCGGCGGTCGCGAGCGCGGAGGTCCAGATCGACTCCTCCGGAACTATGAGCCCCGAGGCGCGCAGCCGCGCCGACAGATCCCGCGGCGTGAAGATGGAGTTGTTGGTCAGCACGAGGAAGGGCACGCCCTGGTCGCGCCACTGCTGCAGCAGTGCGGAGGCCCCGGGAACGGGGGTGTTCTCATGCACCAGCACGCCGTCCATGTCGGTGAGCCAGCATTCGATGTCGGACCGCGTGCGCATGCGTCCAGACTAAGTGGCGCGCGGGCGTAGGGTCGAAGCCGTGACGTGGGACCCCCGGAGCCTTCCCGACCTCTCCGGACGCGTGTACCTCGTGACCGGATCCAACGCCGGCCTCGGCTACTTCGCGTCGGAGCAGCTGGTGCGCGCGGGCGCACAGGTGCTCATGTCGGCGCGCCATCCGAACCGGCTGTCGGCCGCGCGCGCGGCGATCCGCCGACGGGTTCCGGATGCCGCGACCGATGCGACCGAGCCGCTCATCCTCGACACCAGCAACCTCGCATCGGTGCGCTCGGCGGCCGCGAGCGTGCGCGGCAAGGGAGCCCTGGACGGCGTCCTGCTGAATGCCGGCATCGTGCACCCGCCGAAGACCCGCGAGACCACGATCGATGGCAACGAGGTCGTTTTCGCGACGAACGCCCTCGGCCACTACGCGCTCGCCGGCGAGCTGCTGACCGCGCTGGCGGACGCCTCTGGCCGGATGGTGTGGCTTGGCAGCATGTCGACGTCGCTCACGCCCTACGACCCGGTCGACCCGCAGCTGGCCGACGGCTATACCGCGTGGCGCGCGTACGTCCAGTCGAAGGTCGCCACGGCCGCGCTGGGCTTCGAGGCCGACCGGCGCCTGCGCGCAGCGGGCGTTCCCGTGGCGAGTGTCGTCGCCCACCCGGGCTACTCGACCGGCGGCCGGACTCCCGGCATCGTCGGGGTCAACGAACCCTCGCGCGCCAAGCGGTTCCGCGACAACCTGCAGGCTGCCATCGCGCAGTCCAAGGAGCGCGGCGCCTGGTCGCTCGTGCGGGCGCTCACCGACCCCGAGATCGAGGGCGGGGAGTTCTGGGGACCGCGCACCGGCTCGCGCGGCGAGCCGCGCCGGCAGAAGGCCGCCAAGATCACGCGTGACCCCGTGGTGGGCGCACGCCTCTGGGACGTGGCCGAGACGGCCACCGGCGTGCACTGGCCCTTCGAGGTCGCGGCGCGCTGACCGTCACAACCCGCACGTCCCACCATCACTTGGCCCAGCCACCACGTGCGGCGGGTATCGGGACAGCAGGGGCGGATTTCGGGACACGAGGGGCGGATTTCGGGACACGAGCGACCCCGGACTCCGGATGCCGCGCAACAGCGCTGCTGGCGGGGCCGCGCGAGCGCTCAGGCCTCGGGGTCGACGCTGAGCCACACGGCGTCGGCGGCGGCGCGGGGGAGAGTCACGTCGACCTCACCGATCCGCAGGGCTACGGCGGACGTCACCGTCACCGTCGCGCCGACCGCGACGCCGGCCGACTCGACGGCCCGCAGCAGCTCCGGGTCGCGGTCGCTGACGCGGAGCACCCGACCGGTGTGACCGGCTGACGCCCCGCCGAGCACGACGAAGGGTTCACGGTGGACGTGGCCCGCGGCATCCGGGATCGCATCGCCGTGGGGGTCGAAGCGGGGCCGTCCGAGGCGCTCGTCGATGCCCTCGAGCAGCCGGTCGCTGATGGCGTGCTCCAGCACCTCGGCCTCGTCGTGCACCTCGTCCCAGGCGTAGCCGAACTCCCGCACGAGCCACGTCTCGATGAGCCGGTGCCGGCGGATGATGGCGGCCGCGCGGCGCTCGCCGTCGTCCGACAGGGCGATGGGACCGTACGGGCGGTGGGTGACGAGCCCCTGCGCGGCGAGCTTCTGCACCATCTCGGTGACGCTCGACGGCGCGAGTCCCAGTTCGGCGGCCAGCTGGGACGGCGTGATGCGGTCGTCCTGCCACTCGGTGTGGTGGTAGATCGTCTTGAGGTAGTCGTCGACGGCAGGAGAGGCCACGGCTTCAGGGTACCCGGCTCCCTCGCGCTGCTTCAGGCGCGAGGTCGAGGCTCACGCCCCCGACAGGACGAGGAAGAGCAGCACGCCGTTGAGTGCGATGAGGAACACGGATGCCGCGATGCCGGCGATCGTCGTCCACACCCGGTTGCGAAACCCGCCGAGGATCTCGCGGTTCGCGGTCAGCGCCACCAGCGGCACCAGCGCGAACGGGATGCCGAAAGACAGCACGACCTGGCTCAGCACCAGCGCCACCGTCGGGTCGAAGCCGATGGCGAGGATCACGAGCGCCGGGATGAGCGTCACGAGGCGGCGGGCCAGGAGCGGCACGCGGATGTGCAGCAGGCCATGCATGATCTCGGCGCCGGCGTAGGCGCCGACCGATGTGCTCGCCAGCCCGCTCGCCAGCAGTCCGACGGCGAACAGCGTCGCCACCAGCGGACCGAGCCCTGCGTAGAGCGCCGCGTACGCGCCCTCGAGCGAGTCGGTGCCCGGCACGCCGGCCAGGTTCGCCGCGGCGAGCAGCAGGATGCAGAGGTTCACGGTGCCGGCGATGAGCATCGCGATGGAGACGTCCCACTTCGTCGCGCGCAGCAGGCGCCGGGTCGGGATGCCGCGCAGCTCGGCCAGCGTCGCGTCGGGTGCGGACCGGTCGCTGAGCGCAGCCCCGTAGGCGGGCGGAGCCGCAGGACCCGTGGCGATGTCGGTGTCGGGTTCGGTGTCGGTGTTGGTATCGGTGTCGGGTTTGGGGCGCGCGCCGTCCGTTTGGGGCGCACGCCGTGCGCCCCAAGCAGACGCCGTGCGCCCCAAACCCGGGAGGTTGCCCGGCGTGGGCGTCTGCGCGGGCGTGGCCGGAGCCGGAGCGGAGGCGACGCGGGGCGCGAAGCGGTCGCGTGCCAGCGCGCTGTGCGCGTAGATGGCGTGCGGCATGATCGTCGCGCCGAGGATCGAGGCGGCCAGCAGCACGGAGTCGGTGCCCTCGAAGCGCGGCACGAGACCGGCCACGACGCTGGCGCCGTCGGGCGGCGCGACGAAGACGCCGAACGAGAAGCCGATCGCGATGATGGCGAGCAGCCCGATGATCACGAACTCGAACGGCCGCGGGCCGCGGCGGGACTGGATCAGTAGCAGCGCGATCGACACGGTGCCGGTGATCACGCCGCCCCACAGGAGCGGGATGCCGAACAGCAGGTTCAGTGCGACCGCGCCGCCGATCACCTCGGCGATGTCGGTCGCCATCGCGACCAGCTCGGCCTGCAGCCAGTAGGCGCGGCGACCCCACTTCGAGCGGATGCGGCCGCCGAGGGTCTCGGGCAGGCTCTTGCCCGTGACGATGCCGAGCTTGGCGGAGAGGTACTGGATGAGCCAGGCCATGACGTTGCCGAGCACGACCACCCAGACCAGCAGGTAGCCGTAGCGGGCGCCGGCCGTCATGTTGCTGGCCACGTTGCCGGGGTCGAGATACGCGACGCCGGCCACGAGCGCAGGACCGATCAGCCACGCCAGGCGGGGCAGCGAGCGGCGGCTGGTGGTGGCGGGCGGCATCCTGACAGCGTCAGCAGTTTTCGGCACACCGAAACCATAGCCGTTTTTCGGTGCACCGAAAAGACAGTTCCGTCGTTGAGCGAGGGAGCGTCAGCGACTAGACGAGACGCGGTGATCGGCTTGATTCCGGTCGTTGAGCGAGGGAGCGTCAGCGACCAGACGAAACGCCTCGGGCTTGCGAGAAGGGCCGGGGGTGTTTCGTCTCTGCGTTTCGACTCGCAAGCTCGCTCAACGGCCACGTTCCTCGCTCGCTCAACGACCGGATCAAGCCGCGGCGGGGCGGGCGCGGATAGCCTGGGCCGGTGACCCCGCCCGACGCGACCGCGCCCGACTCCGCGCCCGAGCCCGGCCCGGGATCCGGTCTGGAACCCACCGCCGAGCCGGCAGAACCGACGCTCCCGGTGGGCGTCGGCCCTTGGCCGGGCGGGCCCGACGCCTGGCCGGACGACCCGCGGTACGACCTCGAGCTGCTGGCGCACGGCGACGCGCGCAACGTCGTCGACGCCTACCGCTACTGGACGATGGACGCCATCGTCGCCGACCTCGACACACGCCGCCATGCGTTCCACGTCGCGATCGAGAACTGGCAGCACGACATGAACATCGGCTCGATCGTGCGCAGCGCCAACGCATTCCTGGCCGCCGAGGTGCACATCATCGGCAAGCGCCGGTGGAACCGCCGGGGTGCGATGGTCACCGACCGCTACCAGCACGTGCGTCACCACGAGACGGTCGAGGCGTTCGTGCAGTGGGCGGATGCCGCATCCTTGCCGGTGATCGCGATCGACAACGTCGAGGGGTCGAGGCCGCTCCCGGCCGCCGACCTGCCGGAGGCGTGCGTGCTGCTGTTCGGTCAGGAGGGCCCGGGGCTCTCGCCCGAGGCGCTGGCCGCGGCATCCGCCACCGTGCAGATCCAGCAGTACGGCTCGACACGCTCGATGAACGCGAGCGCCGCCGCGGCCGTCGTCATGTACGAGTGGTGCCGACGCTGGGCGTGACCCGCGGCACTCACGCCGCCTCGGTGCTCACGGTGGGGCGTGAGGCCGACCGTGTCCCGACCTGAACGGCGTGCACGCGTCCGCGGCGCGGGGTGACGGCGAAGCGTGCGAGGTCGGACACGACCCCGGCCGCGCGAGCCCGCGAGGGCATGAAGCGCAGGAAGAACACCAGCCGCAGCAGCCACGCGAGCGCACCGGTGAACGGCACGCCGTACAGCTCCGAGATGCCCCGGCCGTAGCCGAACGAGGCCGCGCGGCCCAGCCCTCGATACGTGAAGGCCCGGGGCGTCTTTCCGCTCAGTCGCCGTGCGATCGCGTGGCCGATGTGGTCGCCGCCCTTGATGGCCCACAGCGCGTTGGCCGGCACGGGTTCCCGGTTCCTGGGGTGCTCCACGCGTGCACCGTCGCCGGCGGCCCACACGCCGTACCTGACGGCGAGCGTGCGTCCCGTCCGCAGTCGTCCGCGCTCGTCGCGCCACGGGTCGAGCCCCGGGAGGTACACGGGACGCTGCCCGGTCGCCGCGACGACGGTCGCCGTGGTGAGGGTCGTGCCGTCGGACAGCACCGCGGTCGTCGGCGTCACCTCGGTGAGACGCACGCCCGGCATCACCCGCACGCCCAGGCGGTCGAGCTCCTTCTCTGCACGCGCCACCAGCCCCGGCTGATCGGACCACTCGCCGAGGATCCGGCTGCCCGAGTGCACGAGGGTGACCGGATGCCCGCGGTCGGCGATGGCCGCAGCAAGTTCGGCGCCCGCGATCCCGCCCCCGGCCACGACGACGGGCGATCCCGGAACCGTCCCGAGATGGTCGGCGAGTGCGGCGATCTCGTCTGGGCCCCGCAGCGTGCGGCCGTACTGCTCGAGCCCGGCGACCTCCGACGCCGGTTCCTTCGCTCCGGTGCCCACCACGAGGTGATCGTAGGTCAGCGCCTCGACCGGGTTCTCGCCGCGCCGGTATGACACCGACTGGTGGACGGTGTCGATGCTCAGGGCCCGGCCGCCGATGATGCGGGCCAGCGGCATCGCCTCCGCGAGGGGAGTGGCGACGCGGTCGGAGTCGATCATCCCGGCGACGAGCTCACCCGTGAAGCCGTGGAACCGGTGCGCGTGATCGGCCGAGATCACGACGATCTCGAGGTCGCCGCGGCGGACGTCGCGCGCACGGCGCCGCACGAGCGTCGCATAGGCGTGCAGCGTCACGTAGCCGCCGCCGAGGAGCACCACACGGGTCATGCGATCACCGCCGAGTGCGACTCGAGTGCGACGGGTCTGCCGAAGCTCGTCGGCTCGGCGGCGTGGAATCCGAGGCGAGCCAGGCCGCAGGCCCGCTCGCGGACGGCGTCGACCTGCTCGAGTGTCGGATTGCCCAGCGAGAAATGGCCGGAGTGGCCGGAGAGCGCGAGGATCGCCGTCTCGGCGAAGCAGGCGTACGAGCGGCCGTCCGGCAGGCCGATCTCGCCGCCGGTGAGGCGGAGGCTCGGGATCGAGACGATGCCGCCGTCGACGACGAGCACATCGGGCCGGGCCGACGCGAGAGCGGGCGACGTGTTGCGCGGCTGCGTGGCGTCGAGCACCACCGCACCCGATGCCAGGTGCTCCGGACCCAGGAGCGTGTCGGCGGATGCGGTGAGCAGCACGACGAGGTCGGCATCGCGGACCGCGTCGATCGTCTGGGCGACGTCGACGTCCACGTCGTCGGCGATCGCGGCGGCGAGCGCCTTGAGCCGCCCCTCCGTGCGCGCGATGAGCGTCAGCCGGGCGCCGGCGCTGTCGCGGGCGAGCAGCTTCGTGACCGCGGTGCCGACGCTGCCGGTCGCGCCGACGATGGCCACGTGCGGCCGCGTCGTCCGTGAGGAGACGTGAGGCAGCAGCATCCGGATCTGATCCTCCACGATCGCCGCCGTGAAGGCGTTCCCGTTCGTCACGGCGATGTCGGTGCGCTCGCGCAGCGTGAGGCCGCCGCCGGTGACCGTCGCGGTGAGCGCCCCGAGGCCGACGACGTCGGCGCCGAGAGCCGCGGCGCGGTCCACCGCACGACTCACGCGGCGCCGCCCCTCCTCGATGTCCGACAGCAGGTGACGGGCGCCGAACGGGACCAGCACGACGTGGCCGACGCGCTCCCCGCCGATCTGCACGCCCGCCATGGTGACCGGCGGGAGCGGCAGGCGGCGCAGGGCCGTGTCGTAGACGCGCTCGGGCACGAGCCCGAGCGGCCGCCAGGCGCGCGCGAGATCCTCGCGCAGACGTGCGCGGGGGTGGACGGTGAACGCGAATGCGCCGGTCTCGGACATGTCTGCTCCTCCTGGCGTCGCCGCGTGCGCGCCATGCGAGCAATGAGCCGTCAGCGGCGGCGCTGATACCGTCCGTCCGGAGGAAGGGTGCCGGTGTCAGGCGCCCGCGGTCAGCCAGGCGGATCCGCGCACGCGCCAGCCGAGGGTGATCAGGCGCGCGAGCATGTAGACGCCGAAGAACGACAGCGCGAGCCAGGCGAGCCCCGCCGCACCGACCGGATGCAGCACCGCCACGAGCACCAGCGCGGGGACGAACGGCACCAGGTTGAGCACCCCGACGAGGGCGAGGTACTTCGCGTCGCCGGCGCCGATGAGCACGCCGTCGAGCACGAACACCACGCCGCAGACGGGCTGGGCGACGGCGAGCACGATGAGCGCCGGCTGCACCAGCGCGGCGATGCCGGGGTCGCCGGTGAACAGCAGCCCGATGACGCCCGACAGTGCGCCGATCAGCGCTCCGGTGATCACGCCGAACCAGGCGCCCCACGCCACCGTGCGGCCGAGCACACGGCGGACGAGCCCGGTCTCCTCGGCGCCGAGTCCCTTGCCGATGAGCGCCTGAGCGGCGATCGCGAGCGCGTCGAGCGCGAACGCCGCGGTGGAGAAGATGGTGAACGCGACCTGCCAGCCCGCGAGCTCGACCGTGCCGAGACCCGTCGCGACCGCCACCGTCGCGAGCAGTGCGACCCGCAGCGACACCGTGCGCAGGAACAGCCAGCCGCCCGACCGCGCCGAGCCGCGCACCCCCTCGCGCTGCGGGCGGATGGATGCCTCGTGCCGGCGCGCGAGCCGCCCCACGACGACCGCGTACGCGGCGACCATGCCCCACTGCGCGAGGACGGTGCCGACGGCGGAGCCCGCGATGCCCCACCCGAAGCCGTAGATGAACGCCCAGTTGAGGACGGCGTTGGCGCCGAAGCCGAGCCCCGCGATCCACAGCGGCGTCACCGTGTCCTGCATGCCGCGCAGGAGCCCGGTCGCGGCGAAGACGACCAGCATGGCGGGCAGGCCCCACATCGAGATGCCCAGGTAGATCTCGGCCTGCTGGGCGACCTCGGGCGTCGCGCCGAAGAGCCCGACGAGCGCAGGCGTGGCCGCATAGCCGACGAGCGCCAGCACGGCGCCGATGCCGAGGGCGAGCCACATGCCGTCGATACCGACCGACACGGCGCGAGACGGGTCGCCCGCGCCGAAGCGGCGGGCGACGGCCGGCGTCGTCGAGTAGGCGAGGAAGACCATCAGACCGACGATGGTCTGCAGCACCGCGGAGGCGATGCCGAGCCCCGCGAGCGGCTCGACACCGAGGTGCCCGACGAGGGCGGAGTCGACGATCAGGAACAGCGGCTCGGCGATCAGGGCGCCGAGCGCCGGCACCGCGAGCCGCAGGATGTCGCGATTCAGGGTGTCGGTCGTCACCCTCCGAGCCTAGGAGGCGCCGCCGACGCCGGCCGCACGCTCCGACGCCGGCCGCACGCTCCGACGCCGGCCGCACGCTCCGACGCCGGCCACGCACTCCGACGCCGGCCCTCGGCATCCGTCATCATCACAATGCGGTCACAGCCTCAGATCGATGCCTCGCCGAGGATTCGCACACCTGGGGGCGGTTACCCTGGAACGCATGACCGATGCCCCCCGCTCCGGTCTCGCGCTCGAGGAACTCAGCGCCGAGATCCGCCCTCAGGACGACCTGTTCCGCCACGTCAACGGCTCGTGGCTCGATCGGACCGAGATCCCCGAGGACAAGGCGAGGTGGGGCTCGTTCCACCTCATCGCGGAGCAGGCCGAGAAGGACGTGCACGCGATCGTCGAGGAGTCGCAGCAGGCCGAGCCCGGCACCGAGGCGCGCAAGATCGGCGACCTCTACACGAGCTTCATGGACACCGAGCGCATCGAGGCGCAGGGTGCGGCACCCCTCGCCGACGTGCTGGCGCGTGTCGACGCGGTCGCCGACATCCCCGGCTTCCTCCGCACGATCGGCGAGTTCGAGCGCGAAGGCATCGCGGCGCTCATCCATCTCTACATCGAGCCCGACCCGGGCAACCCCGAGCGCTACGTGCCGTTCTTCATCCAGGGCGGCCTCTCGCTGCCGGACGAGAGCTACTACCGCCTCGACAACTTCCAGGAGACCCGCATCGCCTTCCGCGCGCACGTGCAGCGGATCCTGGAGCTCGCCGGCGTGGCCGAGGCCGAGGCATCCGCCGATCGCATCGTCGCGATCGAGACCGAGATCGCCACGCACCACTGGGACAACGTCGCGAGCCGCGACGCGGTCAAGACCTACAACCTCAAGACGTGGGACGAGGTGCAGGCGCTCGTCGGCGTCGACCTGACGCCGTGGCGCGAGGGCGCGGCCGCCGACCACGCCGATGCGTTCGCCGAGATCAACGTGTATCAGCCGAGCTTCTTCGAGGGCCTCGGCGCCCTGCTCGTCGAGGAACGCCTCGACGACTGGAAGGCATGGCTGCGGTTCACCGTCGTGCACTCGGCGGCGCCGTTCCTGTCGGACGAGTTCGTCGCCGAGAACTTCGGCTTCTACGGCACGCAGCTCACCGGCGTGCCGGTCAACCGCGAGCGGTGGAAGCGCGGCGTCAGCCTCACCGAGGCCGCGATGGGCGAGGCGATCGGCCGTGTCTACGTCGAGCGCCACTTCCCGCCGGCCTCGAAGGTCGCGATGGACGAGCTGGTGGCCAACCTCATCGAGGCCTACCGCCAGTCGATCTCCGAGCTCGAGTGGATGACGCCCGAGACCCGCGAGCGCGCGCTCGCCAAGCTCGACGCCTTCACCCCGAAGATCGGGTACCCCGTGAAGTGGAAGGACTACTCGGCGCTCGAGATCGACGCCGAGGACCTCGTCGGCAACGTCCGCCGCGCCCACGTATGGGAGCACGACCGCCAGCTCGCCAAGGTCGGCCAGCCGATCGACCGCGACGAGTGGTTCATGACGCCGCAGACCGTCAACGCGTACTACAACCCGCTGATGAACGAGATCGTGTTCCCGGCGGCGATCCTCCAGTACCCCTTCTTCGACGCCGAGCGCGACGCCGCGGCCAACTACGGCGGCATCGGCGCGGTCATCGGCCACGAGATCGGCCACGGCTTCGACGACCAGGGCAGCCGCTTCGACGGCGACGGGTCGCTGCGGGACTGGTGGACCGATGACGACCGCGCGGCGTTCGAGGAGCGCACCAAGAACCTCATCGCCCAGTTCGACGCCCTCGTGCCGCAGGGCCTCGCGCCCGAGAACACCGTCAACGGCGCGCTCACGATCGGCGAGAACATCGGAGACCTCGGCGGTCTCGGCATCGCGATCAGGGCCTACGCCCTGTCGCTGGGCGATGCCGACGCGCCGGAGCTGGACGGTTTCACCGGCATCCAGCGACTGCTGCTCAGCTGGGGACAGATCTGGCAGCAGAAGGGGCGGGATGCCGAGACCATCCGCCTGCTGACGATCGACCCGCACTCGCCCAACGAGTTCCGGTGCAATCAGATCGTCCGCAACGTCGACGCGTTCTACGATGCATTCGGAGTGACGCCGTCGGATGGCCTCTGGCTCGACCAGGACCAGCGCGTCACCATCTGGTGATGGCCGGGCCGCGTGCGGCCCGTTCGCCCCGCAACAACATCAACGGGAGGGAAACTCCGTGGGCATCGAGCCCAGAAGGGACGCCGAGTCGCTGCGGGGGGCGCGACGGAGCACCGGCCGGCGGCTGCCGAAGAGGGCGGCTGCCGGACGTCGTTCGTTCACGTCGACGCTGAAGGCGCTCGACGATCTCGCCGCATCGGGCGCCAAGATCTCGGTGCGGATCACCGATCTCGACCGCGGCACATCCGTGCTCTCGGGCGATGACTTCGTCACCCTGCCGGTGGCGGGGCTCGGCGTGGTGCCGCTGCTCATCGAGGTGGCCGCGGCGTTCGAGTCCGGGCGGCTCGAGCCGCTCGAGATCATCGACCGCGCGCAGCTCGAGCCGGTCGGCGTCGGGGGAGTGTGGCAGCACCTGAAGGCCCCCGCTCTGCCGCTGTCCGACCTCGCGGTGCTCACTGCGTCGACCGGTGACGCCATGGCCGCCAACGCGCTGCTGCGGCGGGTCGGCCTGCCGGCGGTGCGCGCCCGCATCGAAGACCTGGGGCTGTCGCGCTCCGCGCTCCTCGACCGCTTCCGCGACGAGCGCGGCCCCGACGACGCCCCGCACTTCGCACTGGGCTCGGCCCGCGAGCTCGCCGAGGTCTTCGCGGCCCTCGTCAATTCGCAGGTCGTCTCGCCGAGCGTGAGCGCGCAAGTGGCCGAGTGGCTGAGCCTCAACCACGACCTCTCCCTCGTGGCATCGGCGACCGGCCTCGACCCGTTCTCGCACGAGAACGACGAGCACGGTCTCCTCTTCATCAACAAGACCGGCCGGGATGCCGGCGTCCGCGTCGAAGCGGGGGTGCTGGCCGGCCCCCGCGCCGGCGTGTCGTACGCGCTGATCGTGTGCTTCGACGACCTGTCGATCTCGCATCGCCTGCGGGCGCACGAGGCGTTCCGCGTGCTCGGCACCGATCTCATGGAGTACGTGTTCTGACGCGGGCGTCCTCTGACGACCGGCGTCGCGCCGGGGCGCGGCGTCGCACCGTGAGACCACAGTGGCGGGACGAGACCGCGGGGTTCTCCCACGGTCTCGTCCGTCCGCTGGGGTCTCGCGGCCGGACGTCATCGGGAGCGGCCTGGCCGCGGGCGTCCTTCCGTGACGCGGGGTTTCCCTACGTCCGGAGGCATCCCGTACCATCGCAAGGGTGTCAACACCGCCGTTCCGCGCCGACATCGTCGGCAGCTTCCTCCGTCCCGCCGAACTCGCGGAGGCCCGCCGCCGCTTCGCCTCCGGTCAGATCGACGCCGACGCGCTGCGCATCGCGGAGGAGACCGCGATCGCCGAGCTCGTCGTGCGCGAGGCCGACGCCGGCCTGAAACTCGCGACCGACGGCGAGTTCCGCCGCTCGTGGTGGCACTTCGACTTCTTCGGCCTGCTCGACGGCGTCGAGATCGTCGAGCTCGATCACGGCATCCAGTTCCAGGGTGTGCAGACGAAGCCGCGGGGCATCGAGGTCACCGGCAAGATCGGGTTCAGCGACACCCACCCGTTCCTCGACCACTTCCGCTCGCTCAAGAGCCTGCTCGAGCGCACCACCGGCGCGGTGCCGAAGTTCAGCATCCCGGCGCCGACCGTGCTCGACTTCCGCCTCGAGCCGGGGCATCTCGCCGGTTCGGGTTACGACGGCCGCGACGACATCGTCGACGACCTCGTCCAGGCCTACCGCGACGCCGTCGCCGCGTTCTACGACGCGGGCGCGCGCTACCTCCAGTTCGACGACACCGCCTGGGCGTACCTGTGCTCCGACGTCGAGCTCGAGAAGGCCCGCGAGCGCGGCATCCACACCGACGGCATCGCCGAGCGGTACGCCGGCATCCTCAACCGCATCCTCGACGGCAAGCCCGACGACCTCGTCGTCACGACGCACGTCTGCCGCGGCAACTTCCGCTCCACCTGGATCTCGTCGGGCGGGTACGAGCCGGTCGCCGAGCAGCTGCTGGGCAACACCGCGTACGACGGCTACTTCCTCGAGTACGACAGCGAGCGCGCGGGCGGCTTCGAGCCGCTGCGCTTCCTGCCCGAGGGCGACAAGACGGTCGTACTCGGCCTCATCACGTCCAAGAGCGGCGAGCTGGAGGACGTGGATGCCGTCAAGAAGCGCATCGACGAGGCATCCGCGTTCGCCCCGCTCGAGCAGCTGGCGCTGAGCCCGCAGTGCGGCTTCGCCTCGACCGAGGAGGGCAACGTCCTCACCGAGGACGAGCAGTGGGCCAAGGTGCGCGAGGTCGTCGACATCGCCGCCGACGTCTGGCGCTGACCGCGCTTCGTCTCGGTCGCCGGCGCTTCCGTACGTGGCCGACCGGGATGTTCCGGTCGTTGAGCGAGCGAGGAACGAGCGAGACGAAACGCGCCGCACCTGGCGCAGACGAGCGGCTCGGGGCGTTTCGTCTCGGTCGCTGGCGCTCCCTCGCTCACGACCGGGGCTTTCGGTCGCTGGCGCTCCCTCGCTCAACGACCGGGGCTTTCGGTCGCTGGCGCTCCCTCGCTCAACGACCGGGATGTTCCGGTCATTGAGCGAGACGAAGCGTCAGACCAGCGGGGTGCCGTGGGTGTGGAAGGTCTCGATCGTCTTCATGCCCCAGGCCTGGCCCTTCTTGCGCTCGGCCTCGGACCACTCGACGACGGGCTGATCGGGGTCCAGCAGCAGGCGGGCGCCGGCCTGGGCGAACTCGATGCGGTTGCCGCCGGGCTCCCAGACGTAGAGGAAGAACGTCTGGTTGATGGCGTGCTTGTGCGGGCCCGACTCGATGTGGATGCCGTTCTCGAGGAAGATGTCGGCGGCCTTCAGGATGTCTTCACGGGTGTCGGGGGCGAAAGCGATGTGGTGCAGGCGGTTGCCGTGCTTGGTCCAGTCGTCGGAGTACACGACGTCGTACGACTTCAGCGAGAAGTGGAACCACCACGCCGCGAACCTCCCGTTGTCGAGCCGGATGCGCTCCGACTCGCGCATGCCGAGCGCGTCGCGCAGGAACTCCCCGTTCGCCTCGACGTCCTTCGCGAGGTAGTTGATGTGGTCCAGGCGGCGGGCGTTCACGCCCCGGCCGGGGAAGCGTGAGGCCTGGTTCTTGAGCGCCGGCCTGTCGTCGGTGGCGACGTAGCGCTCGGCCTCGTAGAAGATCGCCATCGCGTGCCCGTCGGGGTCGGTGAACCCGTACGTCGGCCCGCAGCCCACGTCGCCCTCGGTCCATCCGGTGCCGTGCCCGGTCGCCTCGATGGCGGCGACGCGACGCTCCAGCGCCTGCGGCGACGACGCGCGGAACGACGTGCGGCCGACGCCGGCGGCATCCGACGCGGTGAGCTTGATCGTGTACAGCTGGTACTCGTCCCAGGTGCGCAGGTAGATCGAGTCGCCGTCCTCGGCGACGACGCGCATCGCGAGGAGCTCCTCGAAGAACCACCGGCTCTCCGCCGGCTTCGGGGTCAGCAGTTCGACGTGGGCGAGGTGGGCGACGTCGAACGAGGTGTCGGCGGTCATGGGGCGTCCTCTCTGACGTGTTCGGGTGTCTCGGGTGCGATCAGCGGCGCGGCCGGGGGAAGACCATGCCGTCGAAGAGCTTTCGGGCGGTGCGGAGCGAGAACGACGTGGCCCGCCACGTGCCGTCGGGGTCGCGCGTGACCTCGACGCGCGACGGGAAGGTGCCGCTGGGGTGCTCGACGGGGGTCTCCTCCCCGGTGAGCGGGCCGGCGATGTCGTGCCCGACGGCACCGGGGATCCTGAGCGCTGCGGCGACGGATGCCGCCATCAGCACGCCGATCGCCGTGTGCACGCGGGCGGGGATGAAGGCGCGGGTCGAGATCGCGCCGCCGTCGCGGGGCGGCGAGAGCAGGATCATCTTCGGCACCGTCTGCCCGGCGACGTCGCCGAGCCCCATCAGCGGACCGGCGCCGAGCCGCACGCGCTCGATGCGGCCCGCGAGCGCATCGTCGGCCTCCAGCGCCGCGGGCGGCTCGGAGCCGTCCACGCCGAACTCCTCGCCGCGCAGCAGCACCACCGGCATCCCGTTGTCGACGAGGGTGACCGTGTGGCCGTCGATGTCGTCGGAGGCGCGGCCGGTCGGAAGGAGCGGCTTATCGGCCCCGCCGCCGACCTCCAGCTCGATCGCGGATGCCGTGCCGGGGACGCCGTCGATGACCGCATCGCCGTCGTACTCGGGGCGCCCGTCGATGGTCGCGAACCCGGCGGTGGCGATGTCGCCGGTGTTCAGCAGCCGGATGCGGACCGTCGTGCGCTCCTCGGTCGCGGGGACGAGGCCGCGCTCGACCGCGAACGGTCCGATGCCGGCGAGCAGGTTGCCGCAGGTCTGTGCATCGCCCACGGTCGCGGCGTCGACGCCGATCTGCAGGAACAGGTAGTCGACGTCGATGCCCTCCACCGCGGAGCGCGACACGATCGCGACCTTGCTGGTGAGCGGGTGCGCGCCCCCGATGCCGTCGATCTGGCGCGGGTCGGGCGACCCCATGATCCGCAGGAGCAGGTCGTCGCGCGCTGCGGGGTCGCTCGGCAGGTCCGAGGCGAGGAAGTACGCCCCCTTCGAGGTGCCGCCGCGCATGAGCATGCAGCGGATGCCGTCGCGCACCGCCGCCGCGACCGACGGCGCACTCGCGACCGACTGCCCCGTCGCACCCGATGGCCCCGTCGCAGCCGATCGCCCCGTCGCGACCGACTGCCCCGTCGCAGCCGATCGCTCCGTCGCAGCCGACCGCCCCGTCGCGACCGGCGGCTCAGCCGCGTCCACGGTCCTGCGCCTCCCAGTCCGCCTGCGTGAGGTACTCGACGCCGAGGTCGGCCAGGAGCGGCCGAAGTCCCTTGCGGTCGAGGCTCAGCTGGCCGCCGCGGTACGCCTCACGGTCGGCCTCCTCCTTCGCGAGGCGCGCGTCCGCCGCGTCGAGCGCCGCGTCCGCGCCGCGCCGCGGGACCCGCAGCACGCCGTCGTCGTCGGCGACGACGACGTCGCCGGGGACGACCGTGACCGCCCCGAGGGTGATCGGCACGTTGACCGAGCCGGGCGTGGCTTTGACGGTGCCCTGCGCGAAGACGGCCGCCGACCACACCGGGAACCCCATCGCCCGCAGCTCCGCGACGTCGCGCACACCGGTCGTCGTGACGAGCCCGCGTACACCTCGGGCGTGCAGGGCGGTGGCGAACAGCTCGCCGAACGCCCCGTCGATCGACGGCGACGTCGTCGTCACCACCAGTACATCGCCGGCGCGGCACTGCTCGACGGCCGCGTGGATCATGAGGTTGTCGCCGGGGTGACACAGCACGGTGACGGCCGTGCCGGCGATCCGGACCCCCTCCTGGATGGGACGGATGCCGGCACCCACGAGCCCGGTCCGGCCCATGGCCTCGTGCACGGTCGCGACGCCGTGCACGCCGAGCGCGTCGGCGGTCGCGGCATCCGCACGGGCGATGTCGGTGACGACCACCGGACCGCTCATGACAAGGTCCATCCGCTCATGACAGCACCTGGGTGACCTGCGGGAAGTGCCGCATGTAGGCCTCGCCCATCGTGTCGTGGGGCAGGCCCAGGTTCGGGCCGGCGTTGCGCTTGAGCTGCACGCCGCGGCGGGTCGCGAGGTCGGTGTAGTACGACCACATGTGCTTCTGGGCGGGCAGGCACTCCATCGCCGCGCGCTTGCGCGGGAACGCCTCGGTGATGTCGAGCAGGACGTTCGGGGTGAAATCGCACTGCTCGGGCTGGTGCGGCTCGAAGAAGAAGACGGGCGGGGCACCGATGATGTCGTCCTTCGAGGGGTAGCTGCCGTCGGAGTTCGCCACGCCGATCGCCTGCGCCAGCACGCGGGCGTCGAGCGCCATGCGCGCAGCCGCGGGGTGGTCGCCGTTGTACGGGTCGCGGAGCGTGTGCGTCAGCACCACCGTGGGCTGCACCCGCCGGTACAGGTCGACCAGGCGCGCGACGGCCTCGCGCGACTCGACGAGCGGGTAGTCGCCCAGGTCGAGGAATTCGATCTCGGCTCCGAGAGCGGATGCCGCGGCCTCGGCCTCGTCGCGGCGGATGCGCTTGATCTCGTCCAGCGACTTGCCGTCGAGCCACTGGCTGGCCGACTCGCCCCGCTCGCCGTACGACAGGCAGGCGACCACCGCGCGCTCGCCGCGGAGGGCCGCGGCGGCGATCGCGCCGCCTGCCCGCCAGACGAAGTCGCCGGCGTGGGCGCTGACGACGAGGAGCGTGTCGGCAGTGTCTGTCATGGGGCCAGCGAATCACACCCATCGCGAAATGGTCAACAAATTGTCTACAATTGTGGCGACCAAATACCTCTGGACGTAGGTATAGCGGACACGTAGCATCGCGCTCAGGTCACCCCGGAACACTGGACGAGGAAGTCGAGGAACTCATGGCGAGCAATCTGCAGGAGCTCATGGAGCAACGGGGGAGCGTGGTCGACATGCTGCGGAACTCGCAGCTCGGCACCTACATCTACCCCGTCGTGCCCGCGGAGTTCACGAACTGGCGCCGCGAGCAGAAGGCCTGGCGCGAGACGGCGGTGCTCTACGACCAGACGCACCACATGGTGAACTTCTTCATGACCGGCCCCGACGCGCTGAAGCTGCTGTCGGACACCGGCATCAACTCGTTCGCGAACTTCCCGGTGAACACCGCGAAGCAGTTCGTGCCGACCTCGTCGACCGGCGGGGTGATCGGCGACGGCATCCTGTTCCACCTCGCCGAGGACGAGTACGTCTACGTGGGCCGCGCGCCCGGCGCCAACTGGCTGCAGTTCCACGCCGAGACCGGCGGCTACGACGTCGAGACCCGCTACGACGACCGCTCGCCGTCGCGGCCGTACGGCGAGGCGGTGACGCGGGAGTTCTATCGCTTCCAGATCCAGGGCCCGAACGCCTGGCCGATCATCGAGAAGCTCGCGGGCCGCGAGGTCGAGCAGGTGCGGTTCTTCCACATGGGTGAGCTCGAGATCGCCGGGGAGCACGTGCGCACGCTCCGGCACGGCATGGCCGGAGCCCCCGGCCTCGAGATCTGGGGGCCGTACGCGCAGCACGGCAGGATCCGGGATGCCGTGCTCGAGGCGGGGCGCGAGTTCGGGCTCGAGCCGTGCGGCTCTCGCGCGTACTCGTCGAACACCCTCGAGTCGGGGTGGATCCCGTCGCCGCTTCCCGCGATCTACACCGGCGGAGACATCGAGCGGCGCTACCGCGAGTGGCTGCCGGCGAGCAGCTACGAGGCGATCAACGCCCTCGCCGGATCGTTCGTGTCGGACGACATCGAGGACTACTACCTGAACCCGTGGGACCTCGGCTACGGCTCGTTCGTGAAGTTCGACCACGACTTCATCGGCCGCGAGGCCCTCGAGCAGGTCGATCCCGAGGCGCAGCGCAAGAAGGTCACGCTCGCGTGGAACGACGAGGACCTCGGCCGCATCCTCACGAGCGTGCTCGACCGCGAGGGACCGGGGTATCAGTTCTTCGACCTGCCGAACGCGAATTACGGCTCGTCGAACTACGACGCCGTGATCGACGCGGACGGCAGTCACGTCGGGCTGTCTCTCTTCACCGGCATCACCGCGAACGAGAAGCGCGGCCTGTCGCTGGCGACGGTCGACAGAGACGTGCCGATCGGCGCGGAGGTGCGCGTGGTGTGGGGCGAGCCCGACGGCGGCTCGCGCAAGACCACGGTGGAGCCGCACGAGCAGATCGCGGTGCGCGCCGTGGTCAGCCCGGTGCCGTACGCCGAGACCGTGCGGCAGGAGTACCACGGCGGCTGGCGCACCGCCGGAGCGGCCTAGCCTGCGGCGCCGGTGCGCGGCGCCGGTGCCGGGCGCGTCGACAGGCTCGGTGACCAGGCTGAGCGACCGGCGGGCCCGGCATCCGTCCCCCGATCCGAAGGAGGTTCGACGTGGCACGCGGCTCGGACGGTGAGTCCGTCTTGCACAAGCACCTGCGGGTGCTGCAGGCGTTCGACGTGCTGCGCCCGTTCCTCACGCTGACCGAGATCGTGGAGACGACCGGCCTCGCCGTGTCGACCACCCACCGTCTCGTCGCCGAGCTCGAGCGGGAGGGCCTGCTCGAACGGATGCCGGACCGCTCGTACCGGCTCGGCATCCGGCTGTGGGAATTCGCGTCGCGGACCCCCGGCGCTCTCGGGCTTCGGGAACTCGCGCGGCCGTGGCTCGAGGCCGTGCACTCGCGGGTGCGTCAGCACACGCAGCTCGGGGTGCTGAGCGGGCGGGACGTGCTCTTCATCGAGCGCCTCTCGACCAGGGAGGCGGTCGTCAACGCCACCGTGATCGGCGGCCGCGTGCCGCTGCCGGTCAGCTCGAGCGGCCTGGTGCTGCTCGCCCACTCCGAGCCGGGCGTCGTGGCGGACGTCATCGCGGCCGGCTGGCCGGCGTATACGTCGGCGACCATCCGCACCGGTGAGGAGCTGCGGGCGCGGCTGCGCCGGGTGCGCGCGGACGGGTTCGCGGTCACCGACGGGCACATCCATCGCGAGTCGCGTGGCATCGCGGTGCCGATCCTCGATCCGCACGGCCCGGTGCACGCGTCGCTGGGCGTCGTCGTGCCGAACGACGGCACCTCGCCGCAGGCGGCGGTCGAGCTCCTGACCGTGGCGGCGGCCGGCATCTCGCGTGCGCTCGAGGCGGCGGGCGGTGCAGGCGGACACGGCATGCGCACGCTCGCCAGCACCTCGCGGAGATCGCTGGACTACTTCTCGTCGCTCGACGCCCACACCCTGCCGTCGGCATCCGCCGGCTGATCGGCGCTCGTGGGCCGGCGCGCGTCCGGGGTCACGAAGTGTCGCTTCGGAGTGGAGGTGGCGGCGTGTCGTGACACTTGAACGCCGCGGCGATGTCGGATGTCGAGGGCCCGGGCATCGGCGGATGCCCGGGCCCTCGCGCGTCACGACGAGACGCGTCGCGCGATCATCCCGTCACGCAGGCGTACGAGCTCGCGTCGTCGATCGATCCGGCGCCCGAGTACTCCGGCCAGGCCGGGTACTCGCACATCGGGCGCGTGCGGTCGGCGCCCGCGTTGCCGTCGCTCGCCACGAGGCCGGACGGGGCGACGCCCTGCTCGACCCAGTCGACGATGGCGTCGAGGCCGTCGTACTGCGCCACGAACCGGCCCTGGCCGTGGCCCCAGCCCGGCACCATGTAGAACTTCGCGAACCTGTCGAGGCGCTTGCCGAACTCGTCCTGGAGCGCCTCCCAGTACTGCACCGTGTTGTGCGGCGTGATGAAGTCGTCGATGGTGCCGTGGGTCAGGATGATCTTGCCCCCGTGCGCGCGGAACTGGTTGAGCGAGACATCCGTCACGTCCATGATCTCGCCCACCTCCTGCACCCGGTCGGCGTAGTCCAGCGGATCGACCGTGTACGGGTCGAAGCCGGGGGGATCACCCGCGACGCCGTACCGCATCGTGGCCTCGAACACGGCGAACTGCAGCCCCTGCGCCTGCGCGCTGGTGCCGAAGCCCGCGAAGCCCTGGTACAGGGCCCCTTCGAGGAGTGCGCTCTTCGCGAAGATCGAGTTGCCCTCGATGTCGATGCCCAGGTCGTAGTCGGTGCTGATCTTCACCGCGGCCGCGATCTCGACATCCGAGAGGCAGGTGTCGACGGTGGCGGCATCCACTCCTGCCGGGCAGGCGAGCGACTGGATGTCGAACGCCGCGTCGCAGCCGGAGACGTTGCTGACGATCCCGTCCACGGCCCCGTCCAGCCCGTCGCACGTCGCGTAGACCGCGTTGGTGATCGTCGCCGTCTCGGCGGAGTTGAGGTGCCCGGCGCCGCCCTCGAGCTGCAGCGCGTCGCGGAAGTTGACCGCGCCCACGTGCATCATCGTGACGTTGTAGGCCGGGTAGTTCGCGATGACGCCGTCGTAGTCCTTCGGGTAGCGCGCCGCCGCGTCGAGGGCCTCGTGCCCGCCCTGCGAGCCGCCGATGAAGTACGACCACTCGGCGTCCATGCCGTAGGCCGCCTCGATGACCACCGCGGCCGCATCGTGCGCCTTCTTGACCGACCACTGCCCGTAGTTGAGGAACAGCTCCTCGTCGAGCTGGAAGGTGCCGTCGAACCCGGGTGCGCCCTGGTGGCCGCCGTCGGAGCCGAGGGTGACCCAGCCCTGCGACAGCGCGGTCGGGGTGCCGGCCGGCTGGGCGGTGTAGGCGCCGGTCGCGGTGACCAGAGATCCGTCGAACCCGCCGCCGCCGAACTGCAGGGTGCGCTCGTTCCAGGCAGCGGGGAGGTTCACCTGGAACTGCATGTCCTGCGGTGCCGAGACCGCGCGGATCCAGCCGGTGACCGCGCAGTAGCTGCCGGCGGCATCCCACACCGCCGTCTCGACGTCGGCGCCGTTCGTCGGCAGGCCGATGTCCTTCGCGGAGATCGTGAGGCCGGCGAGAGACGTGCACTCGGATGCCGTGAGGGTGGGCGATCCGGCGTGGGGACCGCCGGGGGCTGCCGTGGCCGACGAGACGCCGGCCGTGAGGACGAGAGCTGCGGCGACGGCCAGCGACACCGCTGACAGCCGCCTGAACGTGGATTTCATCGACGCTCCTTCGCGTTGTGAACCGCAGCCGCCGTGGGGCCGGCGCCGTGCGTGTGCGGCGACGATGACATGCGCTCGCGCCGGCGGCAACGGCACTTCCGTCCAATGCGCTTCGTCGTTGTGCCGGGCGGGCGATGCGGGTATGTTGCCGGTCTCGCGCCGCGGGCAACGGATATCGGTCGTTGAGCGGAGGGCGCTCTGGCGCCCGAAGACGAAACGCCTGCGACCGAGGGTTCGCGTCGGGTCTGGCGCGTTTCGTCTCTGCGTTTCGTCTCGCAAGCTCGCTCGACGACCACGTTCCTCGCGTGCTCAACGACCGGAATCGTCGCGGTCGGCGACGAGCCGCTCGAACCACGCGAGCGTCGCGCGCGTCATGTCGGCGGGCTGTCCCGACGACTCGAGGGCCGCCAGGGCCGCGCGCACCTCGTGCTCGCGGCGCACGGCGTGCAGGGTCGAGCCGTCGACGAGCCGGTCGACGAGCGCGGCGCCGTCGGGACCCAGCTCGTCCGCCATCTGCGCGCGCAGCCACTCCTCGGCTCCGGCGGCGCGCGCGGCGCCGAGTCCCTCGAGCACGAGCGCCGCCAGCCCCTTCATGAACACGCTCCGCAGCAGCCGCAGGCGCGCCGCCTCACCCGCGTCGCCGTCGATGACCTCGACGGGCACCTCGAACGGACCGACGCGCTCGGCGAACCGGCGGGCTCCGGTCCCGCTCGCGAGGAGCGGCGTCCGGTGCCCGGCGCGCACCACGGGCGCGAGCACCGCGACATCGGCCATCGCGAGCCCGTGGTCGGCGGCCAGGCGGGCGATGCGCTGCTTGAGGTCGGGGGCGGCGGTGTTGAGATCGGCGTAGACGGCCCCTGCGGCGATGTGGGGCAGCGCCTCGCGGGCGACGGATGCCGCGGCATGCCCGGTGACGAGGCTCAGCGCCACGTCTGCCCCGGCGAGGGCCTCGGCCAGCGTCGCGAACTGCGGCACATCGGGGTCGCCGAGGTCGTGGGCGGGGTCGAAGGCGCGGACGTCGGCCCCGGCATGCGCCAGGCCGCGGGCGTAACGACGGCCGGCTTCGCCGAGGCCGAGGATCGCGATCGTCGTCATGGCCGCCAACCTTAGAGCACCGGCGCAGACCCGGGGCGGGCGCCGGGGGCGGGGTCGGAGATGCCCGCAGCGACCGGCGCGCCGGTGTCGTGCGGGTCGGTGTCGAGACTCTCGAGGTACTCGAGCGAGCGGCGCGACCCGCTCACGAGCGAGCGGATGCCGTGGGTGCGCTCGTCGACGTCGGGCCGATACGCGGCAGCGAGCTCGCGCGCGATGCCGGTGGCGGCGCGGCGCAGCAGCTCGGCGTACCCGTGGGTCGAGGCGCCGTCGTTGGGGACCACCACGCCGATGGCGGCGTACACGCTGCCGCCCGGTCCGGTCACGGGCACCGCGATGCCGCGCGACTCGGCGTGGATGGCGCCCTCCGTCACCGCGTAGCCGTCCTCGCGCACGCGCCGCAGCTGCGCGCGCAGCTCCGCGCCCGTGCGGATCGTGCGCTCGGTGTAGGGTCGCAGCCCGCGCGCGATCACGTCGTTGACAAGTGCGTTGTCGGCATAGGCCAGCAGTGCGAGACCGCTGGAGGATGCGTGCAGCGGGATGCGTCCGCCGATGAGCGTCGCGTTCACGACGGCCTCGCGGGTCGACATCCGATCGATGAAGAGCACATCGCGCCCGCTCAGCACGCCCAGCTGCGCGTGCTGACGCACCCGTTCGTGCACGGCGCCCAGCCACGGGCGCGCGATCTCGCGGAGACCGACCGCGCCCGGCGTGCGGCTGGCGAACTCCCACAGCCGCACACCGAGGCGGTACGTGCGATCGGGCAGCCGTTCGAGCAGTCCCTCGCGCTCGAGCTCGGCGATGAGCCGGTGCGCGCTCGAGCGCGGCACTCCGGCGGCATCGGCGATCTCGCTGAGCGTGAGGAACGGATGCCACGCGTCGAAGCTCTCGAGCACGCGCAGGTGCCGGTGCAGGACCGACTCGCCCGCAGATCCTCGTGCCACGGCATCCTCCTCGATGACGCCGCCATCGTAACCCCGCGGGCATCGCGGAGTTCCGTTCAGCGGAACCGGGGCGTTTCGTCTCGCTCGTTCCTCGCTCGCTCAACGACCGGTGGTGGGGGCGTTTCGTCTCGCTCGTTCTTCGCTCGCTCAGCGACCGGGGGTGGGGGTGTTTCGTCTCGCTCGTTCCTCGCTCGCTCAACGACCGGGGGTGGGAGCGCGTTTCGTCTCGCTCGTTCCTCGCTCGCTCAACGACCGGGGGTGGGGGTGTTTCGTCTCGCTCGTTCCTCGCTCGCTCAACGACCGGTCGTTGAGCGAGCGAAGCGAGACGAAACGCGCCGAACGCGCTTCAGGCGTTCGCGCGGTACACCGTCCGGGCGTAGTCGTGGTAGGGCGCGGGGGCGACGGTCGCACGGATGCGCACCTGGCGGTGGTCGGCGTCCACCGAGTCCTTGCGGGAGATCGGATCCTCGCCCCAGACGACCTCGACCTCGTCGCCGTCGCGGAGCCCCACGTCCAGGGTGGCCAGCGACATGTAGAGCTGGTCGTACGCGACGTATCCGGCATCCGTCGAGATCCCCACGCGCTCGCCGTCCTTCAGGATCTCGTCCATCTGGTACAGCCCGTAGCGGGCCTTCGGGAAGTCCAGGTACTTCGCGGGCGTGCCGGGCTCGACCTGCGAACGGACGACCGCCGCGACGTCGTCGGCGTTCCAGATCAGCGTGACCTTGCGGCGCCGCTGGTTCTCGGCGTGCTTCTCGAGCGCCTCGCGTCCGTGGAAGTCGTGGTCGAAGCGCACCGAGCGCCCGAGGCCGATGTCGAACGGCGTCATGTAGAAGTCGTGGACGTCGCTCGAGTACAGCGAGCCGGCGACCGAGCCGATGCGCGCGGCGGGGAGCCACGCGCGGTACTCCGCGAAGTCATCGTCGAACACGGCGGGGAAGGGGGTCGGCACCCAGCCCGACTCCAGCGGCGACGACGAGTACGCCTTCGCTCCGACACGGCGGATGTCGTGCTCCTCGCCCGCCGTCATCAGCGCCTCGAGCACGATCTCGTTGTCTTCCCAGGGGCCGTAGAACTCGAACCCCGGCTGTCCGGCCATGCCGTGGCGGAGCGCCTTGACCGGCCGCCCGGCGATGGTCACGTCGCCGATGTGGAAGAACTTGATCTCGGGCGCCGGCCCGCCGAACACCTTCTCCATGACGAGGTCGGCGTGGGGGCCCTGCAGCTCGTAGCGGTAGAAGGTCGGCGGTCCCTGCCGCATGTGCGAGTTGGCCTCGAGGCGGTACCGGACGTCCTGGCCGGCGGACTGCGCCTTCTCGACGTTGAAGCGCACCCAGTCGATGAGGATGTGGTGCCCGATGAGCACGAGGCCCTCGGGGCCCTCGGCGTTGTAGAACAGGATGCCGTCGCCGATGAGGTAGCCGTCCTGGTTCACCGAGATCAGCTGCTTCGCGACGCCGGGACGGAACGTCGCGAACGTGTTGGGCGAGATCGAGCTCAGCAGCGGGATGAGGTCGGCGCCGTCGAGGAACAGCTGCGTCATGTGGTGCGACTGGTCCATGAGCGCGACCGACGTGTTCCAGGCCCGCTGCTCGTCGCGCCAGTTCGTGAACTCCGGTGCGACCGGGAATGTGAATGCCGGCCAGTTCTGGTTACGCAGCAGTTCCACCGCGCTGCCTGCGCGATCGATCGCCTGGGCGAGTGTCTCGGTCATCGTCGACCCTCCTTCGTTTGTTGCGGAAGCTGCGGTCAGCGTAAGAGCTCCTTCCGGTGGCTCGTCCGCGCTGTTCCGTTGAACGGAATCGGATGCCGCATCCCCCGGTCGGGCGGGCCAGCATCGAATCGCAGGGTCACGGTTGCGAAACTTCACACCAAAATCGTTGACAATCTTTCCGGGGATCCGTAGCTTTCCCAGCAGGGGAGGACTCGAGTCCCCTTGATGACCACACGCGACGACGCGAAAGGTGGGGCCATGGGCGCTCGGCTCGCAGTCCGCGACGTCAGCCTTCATTTCGGCGGCGTCAAGGTGCTCGAGGACGTGAGCTTCACCGTGGAGCCGGGTCAGATCTTCGGCCTGGTCGGCCCCAACGGCGCCGGCAAGACGTCGCTCTTCAACTGCGTGAGCGGTCACTACCGGCCGAGCGCCGGCTCCATCACGATCGATGACGTCGAGGTCGTCGGGTCGTCCCCGGCCACGCTCGCGCGGAAGGGGCTGGCGCGGACGTTCCAGCATCCCGCGCTCCAGCTGCGCGAGACCGTGCTCGAGAACGTGCTCCTCGGCGCCCATACGCGCCTTCCCGGCGGTCCGGTGGAGTGGTCCCTGCGGCTGCCGCGCACGGTGCGCGCCGAGAAGGCGCTGCGGCAGGAGGCGCTCGACCTCCTGGAGCGCAACGGCCTCGGGTGGGCCGCCCAGATGCGGGCCGACGAGCTGTCGCACGGACTGCACAAGGGCATCGAGCTCTGCCGCGCGCTGCTCACCCACCCCGGCCTCCTCCTCCTCGACGAACCGGCGGCAGGCCTCCCGCACGCCGAGGTGGAGCAGCTCATCGAGACGGTGCGGCGGGTGCGCGACGAGGACATCACGGTGGTGATCGTCGAGCACAACATGGGGCTCATCTCGGCGCTCACCGACCGCGTCGTGGTGCTCGATCACGGCCGCAAGCTGATGGAGGGCTCGGCCGCGGAGGCGCAGGCCGACCCCCGCGTCATCGAGGCCTACATCGGGAAGGACGCGGTCGATGACGCTGCTTGAACTGGCCGACGTGCGCGCCTTCTACGGCCGCGTCCAGGTGCTCGAGGGCGTCTCGCTGGTGGTCCCCGACGGGGGCGCGGTCGGCATCCTCGGCGCGAACGGCGCTGGGAAGACCACGACGCTGCGCGCGATCTCGGGGACCGTGCGCTCGACGGGAACGATCCGCTTCGACGGCAAGGACCTGCGGGGACTGCGTCCCGACCAGGTCGCCGCACGCGGGATCGCGCACGTGCCGGAGGGGCGCGGCACGCTCGGCAATCTGACGGTGCGGGAGAACCTCAGGGTCGGCGCCTACAAGCGCAAGGACCGCAAGGGCATCGCGTCGGACATGGACTACTGCCTCGACCTGTTCCCGCAGCTGCAGGACCGGATCCGCTCCAACGGCTCGGCGCTCTCGGGCGGCGAGCAGCAGATGCTCGCGATCGCCCGCGCCATCATGTCGAAGCCGCGGCTGCTGCTGCTGGACGAGGCATCACTCGGTCTCGCTCCCGGCACCGCGAAGAGCGTGTACCAGGCGATCGGCCGGCTGCGCAGCGAATCGGGCATCGCGATGCTCGTGGTCGAGCAGAACGCCAACCTCGCCTTCACCCTCGTCGACAGCGCCACGGTGCTCGAGACAGGGCGCAACGCCCTCACCGGCTCGTCGGCGGAGCTCAAGGGCATGGACGAGATCCGCCGCGCGTACCTGGGAGGCTGACGTGGGCACGTTCATCCAGCTCGTCATCGACGGCCTCTCGACCGGCTCGATCTACGCCGCCCTCGCGCTCGCGATCGTGCTGGTGAACCAGGCGACCGGGCTCATCAACTTCGCGCAGGGCGGCATGGCGGTGCTGTCCGCCTACATCGCGTGGGCGCTGAACGGCCTCGGCATCCCGCTCCTGCTCGCGATCCTCGCAGCGGTCGTCATCTCGTTCTTCCTCGGAGCCGTCATCGAGCGGTATCTCATCCGGCGCTTCGAGCGGGGCGACCCCGACACCGCCGTCGTCGTGACGATCGGCCTGCTCACCTTGATCACGGGGTTCTGCGCCTGGATCTGGACGTACAACAACCGGCTGTTCCCCTCACTGTTCCCGCTCGAGACCATCCAGATCGCTGGGGCGGTGATCAGCGTCCGCTCGCTCGGCACCTTCATCGTGATCGTCGCATGCATGCTGCTGCTGCAGGCGCTGTTCCTGGGCACCAAACTCGGTCTCGCGCTGCGCGCAGTCGCGATCAATCCCGCGTCCGCCGCGTTCTCCGGCGTGAACGTCGGCCGCAACCTCATGATCGGCTGGGGGCTGGCGGCCGTCCTCGGCGCGGTCGCCGGCGTGCTCGTGGCGCCGCAGCTGACCCTCACGCCCGGGATGATGGACTCCGCCCTCGTCTACGCGCTCGCCGCGTGCATCCTCGGCGGCCTGTCGAGCCCCATCGGCGTCGTGGTGGCCGCGTGGCTCATCGGCGTGCTCGAGAACCTCGCCGCCGTCTACGTGCCGTTCATCGGTCACGACCTGAAGATCGCGGTGCCCTTCATCCTCATCTTCGTCGTGCTCTTCCTGCGACCACAGGGCCTGTTCGGACGGAAAGCGGTGGTGCGCGTCTGATGGCTGCGAACACGGACCTCTCCAACCGGTCGCCCCTCCTCGAGCGCCCCTGGGTGCGCTGGGCCGTCATCGGCCTCGTCATCGTGCTGATGATCGTGCTGCCGCTGATGCTCCCGGAGTTCGCCAACCAGACGATCGCCCGTATCGGCGTCTTCGCCGTCGCCGTCCTGGGCCTCAACGTCGTGATGGGCTACACCGGCCAGGTCTCGCTCGGCCAGATCTTCTTCGTCGGCGTCGGCGCCTACGTCACGGCGTTCGGCGTCAATGCCGACTGGAACGTCGTGCTCGTCTTCGTGCTCGCGTGCCTGGTCCCCGCGGTCATCGGCCTGGTCATCGCCCTCGCCGCCGCGCGTCTGGGCGGACTCGCCATCGCCATGGTGACGATCGCGCTGCCGATCATCGGCGTGCCGCTCGCCAAGCGCCTGTCCGACTTCACGGGCGGCTCGCAGGGCACCTCCGCCCGCTTCTCGGGCGCACCGGAGTGGACCGGCCTGTACGACGACCAGTGGCAGCTGTACATCGTCTTCCTCATCGGCGGCATCACCTTCATGCTCACGCGCAATCTCGTGCGGGGCAAGTACGGCCGGGCCTTCGCGATCGTGAAGGGCAACGAGGCGGTCGCCGGGTCGCTGGGCGTGTCGCCGTACCGCTTCAAGGTGCTCGCGTTCACCATCGCATCGCTCATCGGCGGCGTGAGCGGCTTCCTCTACATGGTCGTCATCCAGTACACCTCGCCCGAGACGCTGCACTTCGGCCACTCGATCGAGCTGCTCGCGTCGATGGTGATCGGCGGCGCCGGCAGCATCCTCGGCTCGCTCCTCGGGGGCATCTGGTACGTGCTGCTGCCGCAGGTCACCAACCTCATCGACCCGAACATCACCGCCATGCTGCAGGGCGCCATCCTCCTGGTCGTGCTGTTCATCCTGCCCGGCGGCCTGGTATCGCTTCCGAGCCTGTGGCGGCGACGCGGGCGCGACACCGGCTCCGGTCGTCCGGGTGGACCCGTCGGCGGTGCCATGCAGGCGGATGCCGCGGCATCCGTCACCGGAACCTCCACCGTCGGCGACGCACTGGGCGTCCCTTCGGCGCAGTCACCACCACCACCACCTACGACCCAGTCACCACCACCACCTACGACGCAGTCACCACCACCACCTACGACGCAGTCACCACCACCTACGACGCAGTCGTAACACACAGAGAGGCATGACCCATGAGCACGAATCGCAGAAGGATGCGCGTCGCCTCGGTCGTCGCGGGGATCGGCATCGTCGCCGTCCTCGCTGCCGGCTGCGCACGCGGCGGCGGATCGCCGAACGACACCGACGACGGCGGCGCCGCCGAGGCGAGTCCGGGTATCACCGACGACTCGATCACCCTCGGCATCACCACCCCGCTGTCGGGTCCGACCGCCGGTCCGGGCACCTGCACGGTCGCCGGCATCACCGCGTACTTCGGCGCCCGGAACGCCGAGGGCGGCGTGGAGTTCGGCGACGGCAACACCCGCACCGTCGAGATCGAGGCGCTGGACGACGAGTACGACCCGCAGAAGGCCAAGGCGAACTACGACCAGCTCAAGAGCAGCGTCTTCGCGATGACCGCCGGCCTCGGCACGCCCACCAACCGGGCGTGGCTCGACGCGGCGATCGCCGACGAGGTGCCGCAGGTGCTGATCATGACGGGCGACCCGATCTTCAGCAACCAGGAGGAGAGCCCCTGGCAGCTCGGCTTCGTGCCGATCTACCAGAACGAGGGCGAGGCGTTCGGCGAGCTGCTCGCCGGATCGGCCGAAGACCACAAGGTCGCGATCCTGTCGCAGAACGACGACTACGGCGAGGGCTACGTCGAGGGCTTCAAGACCGCCATCGAGGGCGCCGACAACATCGAGGTCGTCAAGGAGCTCACCTACGAGGCCACCGACACCTCGGTCGACGCGCAGCTGACCGAGCTGGCCGGCTCGGGCGCCGACGTGTTCTTCAACGCGATGTCGATCACCCCGCTGGTGATCTCGTCGCTGCAGAAGTCGCAGGAGCTCGGCTGGCTGCCCTCGTGGTTCCTGCCGTCGAACACGTCGAGCCCGACGGCGATCCTCGAGCCGGGTGGCGCCGCGGCGTTCCCCGGCGTCTACACCGTGGCGTTCGCGCAGTCGGCGGCTGCGCCGACGTTCGCCGAGAGCGAGGAGGGCGCCGCATTCCTCGAGCAGCTCGCGGAGTACGCGAACTACCCGGACGTCCCGGCGTTCCCGCACTGCGTCTGGTCGTACCAGATCGGGGCGACGCTCGAGGAGGTGTTCGGCAACATGACCGAGCCGACGCGCGACAACTTCATGGAAGCGCTGCGCGACGTCTCGGGCTTCACGGCGCCGCTCATGCTCGAGGGCTCCACCGTAGACACGACCGAGGACGGCCTGCCCGCCGTCTCGACCGTGCAGGTGCAGAAGTACAACGGCAAGGGCTACGCCCCCGCCGAGAGCTGGGACGAGTGACCTGAGGAGTGCGGAGGGGCGACCGGAGCATCCGGCCGCCCCTTCGCCGTGCGCCGGTGCGCTTCGTCTCGCTTCGCTCGCTCAACGACCGGAAGTTCCGCCCCCGGTCGTTGAGCGAGCGAGGAACGCGGTCGTTGAGCGAGCTTGCGAGTCGAAATGCAGAGACGAAACGCGCTCCCGGTCGAAACGCCCTCGCACCCCGGTCGTTGAGCGAGCGAGGAACGCGGTCGTTGAGCGAGCTTGCGAGTCGAAACGCAGAGACGAAACGCGCTCCGCGCCCGGTCGTTGAGCGAGCGAGGAACGCGGTCGTTGAGCGAGCTTGCGAGTCGAAACGCAGAGACGAAACGCGCCGAGCGGCGATCACTCCATGCCGTGCAGGACCTTGACGATGCCCGAGAGGTGCGCGCGCGTCGCGGCCTCGGCGGCGTCGGGGTCCTTGGCGAGGATCGCGTCGATGATCGCGATGTGCTCGGGAGCCGACGTCGCGGCGCGGCCGGGGTGGAACGCGAGGCGGAACTGGTGGCGCGCCGACTGGGCGCGCAGGCGCTCGAGCAGCTGCGTGGCGGTGCCGTGGCGGCTGAGGTCGCGGATGCGGCGGTCGAGCTCCTGGTTGAGGCGCGAGTACGCCATGAGGTCGCCCGACGCGATCGCCGCTTCGATGTCGGCGCGCAGCGCGCGCAGGCGCTCGGCATCGGCGGGCGTGAGGTTCTCGGCGGCCTTGCGCGCGCAGAGCGTCTCGAGGCCTATGCGCACCTCGACGATCTCGATCGCCTCGTCGACGGTGATCGCGCGCACGCGCGCGCCGCGGTTGGGCAGGCGCTCGACGAGTCCCTCCCCGGCGAGATTGAGCAGGGCGGTGCGCACCGAGGCGCGCGATGCGCCGTACCGCTCGCTCAGGTCGGCTTCGATGAGGCGCTGATGCGGTGCGAACTGGGCGTCGAGGATCGCCTCGCGGATCACCTGTGTGAGGTCGGGCCGCTCCATCGTCTCGTCGTCGTCGCTGCGCACTGCGGCATCCGTCATCTGGCCATCCCCTTCGGTGCCCTCGTCCGTGCACTGACACTATCTCGCGACGATGGTCCCATCGGGAAGCATTTCATACGAAATCTGCGCGAAAATCGTCGACAATCTTGATTCACGCGTATGCGAGAGGCACGCTGGGAGCAGGTGTCGACCACGCACCGGCGTCGACCCGCTGACAACCAGAACATCGTGCTTCGGCGATAGCCGGAGTGATGAAGAAGCACAAGGCCCGGCGAGAGCCGGAGCAGGGAAGCACGAGCCCCGGCGAGAGCCGGAGCCAAAGGGCACAGAGAGGTGGCGTTCCATGGGCGAGACCGCGATGGGGACATCGGTTCGGACGGGGCTGTACATCGGCGGTGAGGAGCGGTTCACGGAGGACGTGCTGACGATCCCCGACCCCGGCAGGCCCGGAGTGGTCGTCGGCGAGGCGGCCGCGGCATCCGTCTCCGATGTGAAGGATGCCGTTGCCGCGGCGAAGGCGGCCTTCCCGGCGTGGGCGGCGCTCACGGCTCAGGAGCGCGCCGCGCAGATGGCGGCCGCGATCGCGGGCATCGCGGATGATCGCGACGAGGATGCCGCGATCCTGTCGCAGGAGAACGGCAAGATCCGGATGGAGGCGTGGATCGACGGGCTCGTGTTCGAGATCCGCTGGAACCTCGCCCTAATGCTCGCCGACGAGGTGGATGCCGCCAAGACGCTGCCGCCGGTGCCCGGCGCGATCCCGGTGTCGACCGAGGTGTCGTACCAGCCACTGGGCGTCGTGACCGTGATCGTGCCGTTCAACTGGCCCATCGCGATCCTCGGCGCCGCGCTCCCGCACGCGCTGCTGGCCGGTAACACCGCGATCGTGAAGCCGCCGCCCTCGGCGCCGCTGGCGACCACGCGGGTCGTGCAGCGGGTCGCCGAGAAGCTGCCGCCGGGCGTGCTGAACGTCGTCACCGGACGCGACCAGGACATGGCCGAGCTCATCCAGAACCCCGACGTCGCCAAGGTCTGCTTCACCGGCAGTGTGAACGGCGGCAAGCGGATCATGGAGATGGCGTCCAAGACGCTGACCCGCGTGACGCTCGAGCTGGGCGGGAACGACGCGGCGGTCTTCCTCGACGACGCGATCCTCGACGACGCGCACCTCGACCGGCTCTACGCCGCGATCTACGACACCACCGGGCAGATCTGCATGAACGCCAAGCGCGTCTACGTGCACCGTTCGCGGATGGACGAGCTGGTCGCGGGACTCGCCGCGCGGCTCGAGAAGGCCACGCTCGGCCACGGCCTCGACGAGGGCACGACGATGGGCCCGCTGCATCAGCCGGCTCAGAAGGCGTTCGTCGACGAGATCATCCAGGAGGCGAAGGATGCCGGAGCCGATGTGCGCGAGTACGGCTCCCTGCCGGGGGGTGATCTGGCGGGCGGGAACTTCGTCCGCCCCGCGATCGTCGTCGACCCCGAGCTCGACCTGCGCGTGGTCACCCAGGAGCAGTTCGGCCCGGTCATCCCGGTGATCCCGTTCGACGACGAGGCCGAGGCGGTGCGCCTCGCCAACGACACGTGGGGCGGCCTCTGCGGATCGGTGTGGACGGGTTCGCCGGAGGCCGCGCAGCGCGTCGGTTCCCAGCTGGAGTGCGGCTACGTGTGGATCAACGACCACGGGGCGACCCGCCTCGACCTGCGTGCGCCGTTCGGCGGCATGAAGCAGTCGGGCTTCGGGCGTGAGCAGGGCATCGAGGGCGTGCGGGCTTTCCAGGACACCCGCTCGATCGCCACGCTCGACCCGGAGGTGCTGGCCTCGATGGCCCACTGACAGGTGGGCAGGCTCAGGGGCCGGGTCGACCTATGCGGGTGGAATCCACGCGCGGGCTATATAGGTTCACCTGGATGCTCTCGAGTCTGAGGGGCCAGCGCCGGTCCTCAGGAGCCCTCGGGTCATTTTGGCGGAAGGGCTCGCACACGGTTGCTGCGCGGGTTGTGCTCGAGTTCAACCATGCCGAGTTCCTCGAGTAGCGGGGGCAGGTACATCCCGAAGCGGCCGCGATAGCCCTTTCGGGTGCCGTACCACCCGCCGACTGGGTTGGAGTCGGAGCGCCCCCACGCTTCGACGGACCCGTCGGCGGCAGGTTTCTGTTCGTCTGCGGCGCCGAGCGGAACCCAGTCGCCCTGTTCGAGCAACCAGGTGTGGAGGTCGTCGATAGCCCGCGCCTGGTAAGTCAGGCGGGTGCTGCCCACCTGGCACACCAGCCCGTCGCCATCGCGGTACATGGTGTACTCCGAGGTGCCAGGCGCTGTGCGCAGCACCCACGGGTCCCCGCTCGTTCCTGCTGCCATGACTTCTCCCTCAGTGGCCGTTCGACCCCAGTGTGGCGGTGCCGGGGGTCGCCGTAAAGACTGTCGGCTGGTGCGCGCCAGCCGCCGCTGCGTCCACCACCGAGAGCTTGCCCTGCCGCGGGGTCGAGCTGAATGAGCAGTTCTTCATCGCCATTCGCGGTGTCGCGAACTTAGTTGACTTGTGTCGTGCTGCGGCGCACGGCGCCCACCGCTCCGCTGGCGGCCGGTCAGTTCTTCTCCCGCGGGTCGCGCAAGCTGTTCATGGCATCGATGAGCGTGGAGTGGATGTAGTCGAGTTCGGGTGTGGCGAAGTTCTCCCACGACTCGCCTGCAGCGGAGGCATCCGCGGCATTCCACTCGCCGATGTCGCCAGACGCGTCGGAGGTGTCGGATGCGGCATCCCATTCCTGCTCTGCGGGGGTGTGCTGGTAGACCCACCACAGGTGACCGAACGGGTCGGCGAAACGCGAGAACACATCACCCCAGAAGTCGGTCGGCTCCGTGACGATCCGTGCACCGCGCTGGACCGCCCGCTCGAGAGTCGCCGCCGCATCGACGACGTATACGCGCGTGAACGCGGGGGTGTACGGCCACGCCGGCTTGCGGTCGGCGATGGTGAGGAGAGAGTCACCGATGTGGACCTCGGAGTGGAGGACGAGCCCGTCGGCATCAGCCGTGCGGGCGTCGGGGTTCTCGACGGCATCGAAGACAGCGCCGACGAAGGCGATGAGGCCCGTCGCGTCGTCCGTCATGATGAATGAGTTCACGGTGTTCGAACCGGCTGGGGCCGGCGGAAGGGGAAGGGAAGGCAACGTGGACATGGGGTACTCCTTCGTGTGTCCGCTCAATGCTCCCCGACAATCCGGACAGTGTCAGTCCTCAGCACCCACCATTCGCTGTCCCGGTACCGACCGCAACAGCGCTCAATGACCTGGATGCGAAGCAACAGCTCGCCCCGTTCGACATGCGCGTTTGCGGATCCGAACAGTACAAGCGGATCGAACAGTACAAGCGGATCCGGACCGTACAAAAGGAGTTGAAGTCTGAGCCGAGTGGCCACCTAGGCTGGGAGCGCGCTGGGTGGCCCATGGTCAGCTCGGCGCTCGAAAAAGGCGGTCACCATGCAAGCTCGTACCGACATCGTAGTGAGCGACATCCCGAGGCTCGTCGCATGGCGACAGCAGCTTCTCCAAGCCCACGAACGACTTCGTCTCGCACTCAGCACCGCGCAGCGGGCCGCCCGCGATGGTGCGGATATCGCAGACGCCTCGCGAGATCTCCTGCTCTACTGCCACGGCTTCTGCCTCGCTCTCGACGGCCATCACCGAGGAGAAGACGCGCTGCTGTTTCCCGCCCTCGTCGAGCAGTACCCGGCAGCGGCACGTGTGGTCAGCATGCTCCGGCAAGACCACGACAGGATCGCCTCCCTTCTGACCGGATTCGACAGCGCAGCGCGGTCCGGCGAATCGTCCGCGAGCCTCGCACGTCACTTGGAGGGTCTTGCGGCGATCATGGAGTCACACTTCCGGTTCGAGGAACGAGAGTTGGAACCGCTACTCGACCAGCTCGAGCTTGATGCCGACCCAGCCGTCGTCTTCGGTCCACTATGACCGCGTGACCCCGCGGGCCCGCTGGAGCATCACCAACCGTGGCGCCCGCAGCGAGACGGCGGCCAACGATCTTCCTGCCACGCTCGCTTAGGGATTCCGCTTAGGGAGGTTCTGTCTGGACTCACCCGGACGGGCGCGTGTCGTCTAGGGCCGCATGCCTCGGAGGGTGGTGCGGAGGAGTGCGTCGACATACTCGTTGCTCAAGGGGCCGCTCCGCTGTAGCCAGCGATTGAGGATCGGCCCCCAGATGATGTCGATCGCCACGTCGAGATCGAGGTCGTCCGCGAGCTGCCCCACCTGTTGCGCTTCGCGCAGACGCTGTCGTTTGGCTTCGCGCAGCGGGGCGTCGAGCTGTCGATGGTAGGCCTCGGCGAGACTCTCATCCTGGGCAAGCTCGGTGGCGAGGGCTCGCATCGGTTCGGAGAGCCGCGGATCATTCAACTCCGCGACCGTCGCCCGCAGCACCAGGGTGAGATCGGCCTGGAGATCGCCCGTATCGGGGAGCCGTGGCGTGTCACCGCCGTCTTGCGCGCTGAGGAGGAGGAACGCGTCGAACAGGACAGCCGCCTTCGACGCCCACCACCGGTAGATGGTCTGCTTCCCGACGCCGGCGCGCGATGCGATGCCTTCGATCGTGATGCGGGGATACGGCACTTCCTGCAGCAGATCGAGTGTCGCGTCGAGCACGGCTCGGCGTGCATTCTCGTTGCGTCGCGCGGGGTCGGGGCTCGGCATGCCAGCAGTCTATGGCAAGACGAGACGTTGCGTATTGCCATGGTGGAGAACCCGTGCTAGCTTCATCTCAAGCGAGACGAACCGTCTCGTCTCAGCAAGGAGTGCTCATGATTCAGTCTTCCCCGTCATCTCTCACGTGGTTCATCACCGGCGCGAGTCGGGGCATCGGCCATGCTCTCGCGGCGGCGGCCCTTGACCGTGGCGATCGTGTCGTCGCGGCCGCACGAACCGCAACCGCAGCGACGTTTGCCGCACATCACCGGGACCGTGTCCTCGCCCTGGATCTGGACGTGACCGACAAAGCCGCCGTCGACGCCGCCGTCGCGGCTGCCGTCGAGCGCTTCGGCGGGCTCGATGTCGTGGTCAACAACGCCGGCAACCTGTCCATGGGCATGGTGGAGGAATTCACCGAGCAGCAGGCGCGGGCACAGTTCGAAGTGAACCTCTTCGGCGCACTGTGGGTAAGTCAAGCGGTGATGCCGCACCTGCGCGCGCAGGGCTCGGGCCACATCCTCCAGATCTCGAGCATCGCGGCCCTCGGTGGCTTCCCCAGCACGGGGCTCTACAGCGCGAGCAAGTTCGCCCTCGAGGGGATGAGCGAAGCTCTGGCAGCGGAAGCGGCCTCTTTCGGCGTGAAGGTCACGATTGTGCAGCCCGGCGGCTATTGGACCGACCTGTATTCGAACATCACCGCGACAAACCCGAGGGAGCCGTATGCGCCGCTGCGGGCCGAGCTGGAGCGGCAGTGGGCGGAGGGATCGGTCGACAGCGACCCTCGCCTCGCAGCCGACGCGATGCTCACCCTCGTGGACAGCGACACACCACCACTGCGGTTGCTGCTCGGGAGCATGGTCTATGACCTCGCACACCAGCTCACGGGGCAGCGCATCGCCACCTGGGCGGCCTGGGAGAACGTCAGCCGGACCGCCGAACACGCCGCTTCACACCCCGAACACGCGGACATAGCTGCCGCAGCCAGCTGAGCCAGATCGCAGCAGGGCGACGGACGAGAAACGCCACCGATCAGCGAACATCACCCGCAGCTGTCGGGAGTGCGCTGGCGGACCCGCCGTGGACAGTCGGCTTCTTGTCGACAACCCTCAGGAAGAGTGTTCTGACGAGTCGCCGCCCGGAGCGATATCCATCGACCAGCCGTCGCCGTTGAGGTGGTAGACGATGCGCGTGTGTCGGCGATCGGTTGATCCTTGCCAGAACTCGACCCGTGTGGGCTGGAGGCGCCATAGGGTCCAGTCCTCGGAGGGGACACCCGCCCGCGCCGCTGCGCTGCGCGAAAGAAGGTCTGCCTCGCTCTCTGCTCGCGTCGCACGGACGACACGCCCGCGCACCCGCACGGCACGCACCATCGGCTGCCACCAGAACGTGAGAGCCGCCACCGGGTTCGCGGCAAGCTGTGCACCGCTCCGGCTCGATCCCCGGCCGGCGAAGGCCCACCCGCGGGCGTCGACGTCTTTGAGGATCAGCGTCCTCGCGTCTGGCATCCCATCGGCGCCGATCGTCGACAGTGTCATGGCGAGCGGCTCGGGTACGTCCGCGAGGACCGCGTCATCAAGCCAGTCGACGAACTGTGCAGCAGGATCCGCGCGTAACGCTGCGGTGTCCAGACCTGGCGCCGACCCGGTCAGGCTCGGGATGGCTCGCAACCTGGCCCGGAGATCATTCGTCACTCGAGGTTCCATGACACGAGTCTGCCATTGGCATCCCGGCGAACTGAGGAGGAGAGGACCAAGCCCGCAACGCGACCCGGCCGATCTCCACGGGGGCAGAGGAACAGAAACTTCCGGCACGCTGAGGGGTCCGCCTACGCGCGCTCGACGCTCGACTCGGCGTGCCACGTTCACGTGGGCAGGGCGATGAGGTCGCGCCTTCGGGTGGGGGACTTCGTGGCGGGTCGCCACTTCACTTGCGCGTCCCACCAGTACGGGCCCTTCACATATGGGATGCCGTCGAGCATGCGGATGTGTCAGCCGCCGGTGTCGATCGTTCGATGATGAAACCAGCAGAGCAAGACTCCGTTATCAGTGTGCGTCGGGCCGCCGCGGGAGTGCTCTTCGACATGGTGGAGCTCGCACCATTGCGGTGGGACATGGCAACCGGGGATGAGGCAGCCGCCGTCGCGGAGCGTGATCGCTTTGCGTTGGTGGTGGTTGAAGATGCGGTCCAGGGTCGTGATCGACACGATCCGCCCGTTCTCGCCCAGCACGACGCGTTCGATGGCACCCGTGCAGGCGATGTGCCGGGCGACCGGGAGCGGAACCGGCTGGTCGTCGCCGGGGAGGTGGGCGCGACCGTGGCCGGCTGCGAGGTCCTCCTGGCGCACCGACACCACCAGGGTGGGCGCAGCGCCGCCGAGGGTGGGTAGTTCGCCGGATGCGGCGGCGGCGGTGAGCAGCACCGCGAACGCGTCGTGCTGCTTCTGGGCGTGGCTGCGCTGATCAGCCGCCGACGCCACGGGCTCCCATGGATCGCGTTCCGGATCCTCGACGAAGCAGGGCCCTGGTGCCGGTGCGCCGTCGGCGCGCGGATTGAGAACGCTGTCGAAGCCGAGCTGCAGCTGCGCGGCCAGTTCGGGGAGGAGGCGTCCGCGAAGAGGGACGAGGCCGTCGTCGCCGCGACGACCCAGGCTGACACCCCGCCGACGGAGCGCACGGGTGTCGTCGGGTTCCGCGCCGTCCTGGTCGAGGTACGCCGCCCACACCTGCGCCAGGGCGCGCAACTCGTCCGCCGACGCCGGCGGTGCGGCATCCACTCCCTCGCCACACGCGGCGGCAGCCAGCTCGGTGTCTGCGGCGAGCATGTCGGCCCGGCCGGTCTGGCAGCCGCGGAACGCGCCGGTGACCGCGATGATCCCGTCGATGCCGACCTGCACGGTGCTCAGCGCTGCCCGCATACCCGGGAACTCCGCCGGCAGCACCTCACCGGTGGACAACGCGACAGACTGCTGCACCGCGTTCGCTGCGGCTATCAGATCGGACGCCGTCCGCCCCGAGACGCGCGTCGCGCGCTGCACGAGTTCGCTCATGTTGCGGCATCCGTAACGCGTCGTGAGCCGGTCAGCGTGACCGACGTCACCATCACGGTCCACGATCACCGCGACAGCCTCGACCATGACCGCTTCTGCGCTGCGCCGGATCCGGCCGGCCGTCGCGAGTGCACCGAGCACGTCGGTGTCAGCGCACCCCCGCAGCCCACCGTCGGCGAGCGCCGCCGCGGACACTTTCGCGAGCGCGTCGCCGAGCTCCGTGAGAGCGTCGGCGAGGTTCGTCATGCCCCTATTCTGGCGAGGGCCTCCGACATTCAAACACCCAGATCAAGAGGCGAAACCATGCTGTGGATAACCTGGCGAAGAGGCCTGCGAGAGGCGCCTGTGGAGGAATTGAACCGGCCCACCGACGTGGGCGCGGGGTGCGGGCGTTTCGTCTCGCTCGTTCCTCGCTCGCTCAACGACCGAGGATCAGGAACCGCGTTTCGTCTCTGCGTTTCGACTCGCAAGCTCGCTCAACGACCACGTTCCTCGCTCGCTCAACGACCGGGGATCAGGAACCGCGTTTCGTCTCTGCGTTTCGACTCGCAAGCTCGCTCAACGACCACGTTCCTCGCTCGCTCAACGACCGGGGATCAGGAACCGCGTTTCGTCTCTGCGTTTCGACTCGCAAGCTC